>DAIDKV010000217.1 GCA_027449865.1 Planctomycetales bacterium | reverse complement strand
GGGCAGGAGTCGCAGGGACAGGAAGACTCGGTGGTCCGGCCCCGCAACGGCGCCGAGCTGGTCCGCCTGAAGACCGCAAGCGGAGTTCCCATCGTCGCGCTCTATGGCCCCTCGCTCGACCCGGACGGCCGCCCCGATCCCCGCGCCGGCGATCGGCCGACGCTGATCGATTTCTACGGCAACGGGATGTGCCTGAACGACACGATCGGAAAGTTCGAGCAATACCGCCGGCTCGGCCTGAACGTGATCTTCCCCGAATACGTCGGCTATGGGATGAGCGGCGGGAAGCCCTCGGAGATCGGCTGCCGCGAGACGGCCGAGGCCGCGTATGAGTACCTCACCCGAACACGAAAAGTCCCCGCCGATCGGATCATCGCGGCGGGCTGGTCGCTCGGCGGGGCGGTCGCGATCGACCTGGCCTCTCGACATCGAGTCGCCGGGCTGATCGTCTTCTCAACGTTCACCAGCATGAGCGAGATGGCCCGCCAAATCGCTCCTTTCCTTCCCACCTCGCTCCTGCTCCGACACCGCTTCGACAGCCTCCGCAAGATTCCGACAATCACCTGTCCGATCCTGATCGGCCACGGCCGGCGCGACCGGGTCGTCCCCTTCGCGATGGGCGAGCGGCTGGCGAAGGCGGCGAAAGCTCCGGTGACGACGCTCTGGATCGACGACGCCGATCACAACGATTTCTTCAGCGTCGCCGGGACAGAGGTCGATCGGGCGATCCTTCGGTTCGCCGAACGGGTCTTCGGGGAGGGTCACTGAGCCTTACCGACAACCAGATTGAATCGCTCGCATCGGAACCAGTAGGATGGAGTCAGCCAATCCTACCGAGACCCCGTTCGGAGGGCAGGTCGATGGCCGCGCAGGAGCGTTCGTTCCATGTCTGGGACTGCGAACTCCCTCTCGCCTACGAGTGCCCCTTCCAATGGGACGAACTGGAGCGTACCCAACAGGTAGACGTGCGCCACTGCCGCAAGTGTCATCGAGAAGTCTACCGCTGCCGGACTCCCTCGGATTTCGTCGAGCATGCCGAGCAGGGCCATTGCGTTGCGATCGGCGACGATCTCTCGCCTGGGCTCCATCTTGGGGAGCCCCCGCCCGAGGTCGAGCTTGAGAACATCAAGCGGGCGAATCTGGGCGAGGTATGGTGGACGGAGATCCTCGCCCGACAGACTGCCCTCGACGCAGGCCAGATCCAGAGCATCCAGAGTGCACTTGAGGTCGTCAAGCTGTACCTCGAGCCCGATCCCATCTACGTCGGACTGCTGGAGCAGGCTGTCCGGGACGGCGCCCTCCACTGCCCTCTTTGTGGTCGAGCGATCAATTTGGATCGCTTCGGGATGATGGTCCTTCAGCATGCCGGCCATTGCGAGACCTGCGAATTCCGTATGGAGAAGACCGACCCCCGGCGCATCCTGAAATAGACCACACGACCGGCTCCCGCCACCCTACCTCGTTGCCCGCCGATCCAGCCCGTCGAGCAGGCTCAGCAGCCGGTCCAGCTTCTCTCGCCGGCAGGCCGGGAGATGGGAGATCATGACGCTGGTCCTTCCTGCTTCCATCGGGTCAAGCCCGGCCAGGAAGATATCCCCGCCGAACTCCTTGACGAGCAACTGGAGCGCAGTCTCGGGCTCCTCATCGCTCTCGTCCTCGTCGAATTCCTCGGAGTACGCGATTCGAAGGTCGATTGCAATCTGATCGTGGAGGCTGAGCCCAAGCACCGCCTCGCGGACCTCCTCGAAAGGCCGGTCGACCGTCCTCTCGATCAGCGTCCGATCGACGGCAGGCTCGAAGTCGCGAACCGACCTCGGCCGTGAGAGTACGCCGGAATCGCAGAGCCAATCGAGTGCCTGTTCGAGCCCATGACCGATCTTGTAAATCTCTTCCTCGTCGCGAGGCAGGACGAACAGCTCGCCGGGCCGATCGGGGTGGAAGACGAGGAGGTGGCCGCTGACGGTGTCACCAGGTGGGATCGTCCCGCCGACCGGCTCGGGCGAGATCGTCCGGAGCTCATCGGAGACAAGGTACAACAGCCCGCCTCGGAATCGCTTGGTACACCTCAGGCCGCGGCCAATCGACGCTGCTGGATCTCTCGAAGCACCGCGGCCATCCGCGAGAAGACCGGGCCCCACTCGCCATAACGCTCCTGGCGGAAGATCCGCATCGTCGGATACCAGGGGCTATCCTCGCGGTCGAGCATCCAGCGCCATTCGCCGACCGTCGACAACGCCAGCCAGACCGGCTTGCCGAGCCCGCCAGCCAGGTGGGCCACGGCGGTGTCCGGAGTGATGATCAGATCACAGAGGCTGATGAGCGCGGCCGAGTCGCGGAAGTCGCGCTGCCGATTCGAGGGGACTTCAATCACCGGAAACCGACCTTCGAGAGCGGGGATCTGGTCGAGGCCGTCGATCGTCTGGATACAGACAAATCGGACACCCGGCACATCGGCGACGGGCGCCAACTCGGCGAGCGGGAACGATCGGAAGCGGTCCATCGGATTGTTCGGGCTCCCCTGCCAGGCGATCCCAACCAGCAGCGGTCGATCCGCTGGTCGCGGCGGGGCTCCGCCGAGCACCTCGCCGAGCGCCTGCCGCCATCGATCGACGACGATCGGCTCGGCCGGAAGGTAGGGAACCCGGTTCGGGACGGTCCGCTGAGTCGTCCGGAAGATCGCGGGAAGACTCATCAGCGAGGCATGGACCTCGCAGATCGGGATTCCCGAGGTGCCGTCGAGAGCGACCTCGACACCGGGACATCGGGCGACGATCCGGATCAGGGGCGTCTGCACGAGCACGCAAACGCGCCCGCCCATCGCCGCGACAAGCCCGGCATACCGGATGAATTGCAGCGTGTCGCCCAGACCCTGCTCGGCGTGGAGGAGGATCATTCGGCCGTTCAGGGGCTCGCCCTGCCAGACGGGAAGGTCCGGCTTGCATCCGGCGTGCCGGCGGCATCGAAGCCGCCATTCGTGCTCGGGCCATCCCTGCTCGTACTGGCCAAGATAGAGCCAGCCATACGCCCGATTCCGGTGGACCTCGGCGTAATCGGGCCGGAGCCGAAGCGCTCGCTCGTAATGCTCAACAGCCTCGTGCCATCGTCCGAGACGGCCAAGCGTCATCCCCAGGTTCTGGATCGTGTCGGGAGATTGAGGATCGTTGTTCACCGCCTCGCGCAGGTAGACCAGAGCCTCGTCGAACCGGCCAAGGTCCGAGAGAACCACACCCAGGTTCATCACCACATCGTTGGCGAGCGGATTCAATTCAAGCGATCGGCGATAGCACTCGGCAGCCTCGGCCGCATGACCGAGATCCCACCGCGTCAGGCCGAGGTTGTTCCAGATAACCGGATCCTCGGGATTCAACTCGATGGCACGTTCGAAGAGCGGCTCGGCCTCTTTCGGCCGGCCCAGTTCCCAGATCGCCGCGCCCAGCTTGTTGAGCAGCGTGGAGGAATTCGGATTCAGCTCGATCGCCTCGCGGAGTACCGGCTCGGCCTCGGCGAAGCGCCTGAGCGACAGCAAGGTCGAGCCTTCCTGCGCCCGGACGAACGCCCGATCCATCCCGGTCGTCTCGACTCCTTCGCTTGCGGCCGCGCCGCCCCGGCTTCGATCCTCGATCCCATCCATGGCCGATCCCTCCCGTTCGAATCGTTCGGACGATGCGGAGTGAATCGCGCCAGGCGGAGTCTGACAAGCTCAAATCGGGCCCAAATCAGGCCCGGAGCGCTCGAACGGCGGCTGAGAACAGGCGGAGCCCGTCTCCGGTCACGCCGGGAGTGCGCGTCCATCGGGGGTGGTGCCAGGGGTCAACGAACCGCTCGGGGTGCGGCATCAGGCCGAAGATCCGCCCCGTCGGATCGCAGACGCCCGCGACGGCGCCCGGCGATCCATTGGGGTTCTCGGGATAGGATTCGGTCGGCCGGCCTTCGGCGTCGGCGTATCGGAGAACGACCTGACCCGATCGCTCCATGGCGTCAAGTTCGGCCCTCGTTCCCGTCACAAACCGCCCCTCGCCGTGCGCCACGGGAAGCTCGATCACCGGGCCGATCTCATCGTCAAGGAACGGCGAGACGCCCGGACGGGTCGCCAGCCGGACCCATCGCGATTCGAACCGCCCGGAGTCGTTCCGCGCGAGCGTGGCGCGTGCGCCGCCCGTGCCCAGACCGCCCGGCAGGAGCCCAGCGCGGACCAGCACCTGGAACCCATTGCAGATCCCCAGAACGAGCCCACCCCGATCGTGGAATCGTCGGAGCGACTCGCCAAGGACCGTCCCCAGTCGGGTCGCCAGAATCTTGCCGGCACCGAGGTCGTCCCCGTACGAAAACCCGCCGGGCAAGGTCAAAATCTGGAAGGCATCGAGCTCGGCCGGAGACTCAATCAGCCGGCCGACGTGCCAGACCTCCACCGAGGCCCCAGCGCGCTCCCACGCGGCGGCGGTCTCCTCTTCGCAGTTGGTCCCGGGTGCTCTCAAGACAATCGCGCGCGGCTCTGCCATCGATCTGTGCCCCCCATTCCCGGGCTGTCCTCAGTAAGCGGTGTCGTTCGGGCCGACCTGCGTGCTGAAATCCGACTCGACCCGGTAGGCCAGATTCCGCCGGAGCAGCTCCGACTCATAAAGCTGCACCACGAAATCCGCGGCGATCTTCAGCCGCGACGACGTCCCCTTGGTCGGAAAATCCGTCGGAGACCCTCGGCGGAACTCGGCCACCCCAACGTGCTTGGACCGGCTCTTCACGTAGTTGATCCCTGGAATCCCGTCAGCATCCCCCGAGATCAACAGCGCGATATCATAGGTATCCTGCAGCGCGACCATGTCCACGGCAAGGCTCGTATCGAGCCCCTTCTCGTTGACCGTGTGATGCAGCAGATCGACCTTCCAGTGCCCTTCCTGCCGGATCTCGACAAAGTCCGTCGCGGCCTGAACGCCGTGATAAAACCGCTTCTTTCGCTCAAGCGCCCTGCGCTTCCCCTCGTACCACTCGCGCGTCTCGTGGAAACAAAGGTTCCAGGCTTCCTCAATCCGACGATCGAGAGGCAGGTCAGGACTGCGCCGGCTCGCTCCTTCAAGATAGGCGTCGCGAAGCCTGGGATTCATCTCGAACCGGGTCTTCAGCCGCGCCTCGGCCTTCGGATCGTTCAGGTCCCACTCATCCATCTTCCCGACGACGTACCAGTAAATTCTCGAATGCTGGGCCGTCGGCCAGGTCGCCCCCTTGGCGAATGTTCGTCCCCAGTAATCGACACTCTGTTCAAACACATGACGATAAAAGGCGCCGTAGTCGTCGACCCGAAGATTCAGGTGCTTCAGCACGCCATCCAGGTTCGACCCATCAACAAATGTAACAAAACGCAACATACAACGATCCTTCATAAGACTGCAGAAACCTCGCACGGATAATCAACCGATTCAGGGGATTCAGGAAGAAGGGCGCGACCTCACCATCGGAGTGGACGGAGCCAGGCATCTCGAAGAACTTGCAGAGAGGCATCGATCAGCACCCTCGAGTCTTGCCACCCCTCCACCACGAGTCGCGGGTTCGAAACGACCTCACCGATCCGGGTGAGCGGGCCATTCGACAGGGTTTCTTCGAGCCGGCTGGTGTTTTCGGGGGCAACTTCGATCAAGAATCGGGTGGGCGACTCGGAGAACAGGATCAAGAACGGCAGATCCCAGTCGGGCTCGAACAGACTCCGATCCAGTTTCACCCTTACCCCAAGACCGCCCGCGATCGCCATCTCGGCGAGAGCCACGGCCAGGCCCCCTTCACTCAGGTCGTGGCAGCTTCGAACCAGCCCCGCCTGCATCGCCTGGTGGAGCGATCGGAAGATTCCGGGAGCCTGGTTGAGGTCCACATCCGGCACCGCGCCTCCGGTTCGCCCCTTCGATTCCGCCCAGAGCGACCCGCCTAGCTCGGGCAGGGTCTTGCCAAGCAGATAAAGGGCGTTTCCCTCGCCCTTCAGATCCATCGTCACGGCCTTCCGGACGTCGGGAACGATCCCAATCGCGCTAATGAGGAGGGTCGGTGGAATCGATAGGCTCCGACCTTCGTGTGAGTACTCGTTATTCAGACTGTCCTTGCCCGAGATGAAGGGCGTTCGATAGGCGAGCGAAACATCCCGGCACGCCTCGGCGGCCAGGACGAGCGAGCCCAGCGTCTCAGGCCGCTCGGTGTTCCCCCAGCAGAAGTTATCGAGGATCGCGATTCTCTCCGGATCAGCCCCGACCGCGACAACATTTCGAATTGCCTCGTCGATCACGCAGGCCGCCATCGCGTAGGGATCGATCTTGCCGTATCGCGGATTGATCCCGCAGCCGATCGCCAGCCCTCGCGTCGATCCCCGGACCGGCAGCACGATCGAGGCGTCGCCGGGCCCTTCATCGCCGACACCCACCAGCGGCTTGACGACCGTCCGCGCCTGGACCTCGTGATCATACTGCCGGACAATCCATTCCTTGCTGCAAACGTCCCAGTGGCCGAGGATCGAAATCAACTCGTTCGTATAGTTGTACGGATGCGGAGCCATCGGAGACTCGACAGGCGGGCACTTCCAGGTCGCCTCGCGAACGACTGTCGGACGCCCTTCGTGGAGAAACTCCATCGAAAGATCACCCACCAGTTCCCCTTCGTAGCGAAGAATCAACCGCCCGGTGTCGACGAACTCTCCAAGGTCCGTCGCCTCGACATTCTCACTCCGACAAAGCTCCTGCAATTCGGGCCATTTTTCCGGGGGGACCGCCAGGACCATCCGCTCCTGGGCCTCCGAAATCCAGATTTCGGTGTACGATAATCCGGCATATTTGAGAGGGGCTCGGCTCAGTTCAACCTCGGCGCCGAGTTCCGCGCCCATTTCGCCGACGGCCGAACTGAATCCTCCCGCGCCGCAGTCGGTGATGGAGCGAAACAGGCCGCGGTCTCGTGCCTGGACGATCACGTCGAGAACCATCTTCTCAGTGATCGCGTTGCCGATCTGCACCGCGCCGCCGGAAACGGTCTCGCTGTGCGCCGTGAGTTCGGCCGAGCTGAACGTCGCGCCGTGGATGCCGTCGCGGCCGGTGCGTCCGCCCATCGCGACGATCCGGTCGCCGGGTTCCACTCGCTTCGTCGCCATCCCGCGCGGGAGGACGCCCACTGTTCCGCAGAACACGAGCGGATTCGAGAGGTAGCCGGGATCGACCGCGAGGGCCCCGTTGACGGTGGGAATGCCCATCCGGTTACCGTAATCGCGAACGCCCGCGACGACGCCCTTCAGAATACGGCGCGGGTGCAAAACCCCCGGCGGCACGCAGGAGGGATCCAGATCAGGCGCGGCGACACAGAAGACATCGGTATTGGCGATCGGCTTCGCGCCCAGGCCGGTCCCCAGTGCATCGCGGATCACGCCGCCAAGCCCGGTGTTCGACCCGCCGTAGGGGTCGATGGCCGAAGGGTGGTTGTGCGTTTCGACCTTGAAGCAAACGTCGTGCTCGTCGTCGAACCGAACCACTCCGGCATTATCGCTGAAGACACTCACCAGCCAGTCGCTCTTGAGCTTCATCGTGGCGCCGAAGATCGTCTCCTTCAGGAGATTGTCGATCGTTCGGCCATCGAACGAAATCCGACCCTTGAGCGTCTTGTGCGAGCAATGCTCGCTCCAGGTCTGCGCGAGGGTCTCCAGCTCGCAATCCGTCGGCTCGCGGCCGATCGCATCGAAGTGAGCCTGGATCGTGCGCATCTCGGCGAGGCTGAGCGAGAGCTGGCCCGATCGGCTAATCGCCATCAACGCATCGTCGCCGAGCCCGCGAATGGGCACCTCGACTCGACGAAAGGCGTACCGGTCCCCCTGGCCGAGATGGTCAAGGTTCAGCGGGCCGACAACCGCCTGCTCCACAGCGTCGTTGGCGAGCAGACGATTCACCAGGCTCGTCAGGGAGTCGGTCGGTCCCTCGACAAGGTAAGTCCGGATCGTCCGAACGTTGGCGACGTCGAACCCGACCTCGCGCAGGAGGACCGAGGCACTCTCGGCCTCGGGATCGGTGACGCCTGGCCTGGGGAAAACGTGAACGACCGCGCCGGGCTCGTGAGGATCGGAGGTTCCATCGACCGGGCAGACACGCGCGACCTCGACCACCGGATCTCGCAAAACCTCGTCACCAATGCGCTGAGCGTCCGACTCCGAAAGATTTCCCTCAACGAGGAACCCACGACGAGCGCGGAGAGACCACGGACCAGCGAGGCCCATTTCTTCGGCGTCCCGGGCCAGCCGGTCGCCTTCATGGTCGACCTGGCCGGGGGCCGGCATGATCTCAATTCGCCAGAGATTCACCATGTCTTGATATCCGTCGAAGAGCCGTACAGGATTCGTGTGGTCGGGTCTTTGGAGGGGAGGCCGCCGATCAGTGCGGGGGATGGGTCCCGCCGTCGGGCATCTCAAACGAAGCGCGGCGACGGCGGGCTTCGTCCCACCATCGCCGAATCGCCTCTTCATCATCGGTCATGAGGGCATACTGAAAGCTTGCCAGCCGATCTCGAATCGAATCCAGTGCCTTGAGCATCGGCCCTCGGTTCTCACGAAAGATGGCCGTCCAGAGCGAGGTGTCGGCGCCGGCGACTCGGGTGACGTCACGATACGCCCCGGCGGCGAGCGGAAGCCATTCGACCGGAACGGCCGAGGCGACCGCCGCGGCGACCGCGTGTGGCAGATGGCTCGTGAACGCGAGAACCTCATCGTGCTCGGTCGGGCCCATCTCCACGACCCGACACCCGATCGACGACCAGAACCGGCCGGCGCGGTCGAGTCGGTCGGCCGGCGTCCTCGATGTCGGCGTCAGCACGCAGGGCCGGCCTTCGAAGAGACCCAAACGGGCGTTCGCCACCCCGGTACGCTCCGAGCCGGCGATCGGATGCGCGCCAACGAACACATCGGCCGATCGCGCGTGCTTCTCGATCCCCTCCACAATCTGCTTCTTCGAACTCCCCGCATCGGTCACCAGCACATCCGGACCAGCCGATTCGGCCACCCGGCGAACATCCTCGACAATTCGATTGACCGGCGTGCAGACCACCACGACGTTCGCGGATCGAAGTCCCTCGCGAAGGTCGGTCGTCGCCCAGTCGACGACCCCGCGTCCGACCGCCAGATCGAGGGAATTTCGATCCCGCCCGATCCCAACAACCTCGCCCGCCATGCCCCGCGAGCGCAATTCCATCCCAATCGATCCGCCGATCAGGCCAACGCCCAGGATCGCCACCGTCCCCAAAGGCTCCAAATCGATTCCCCCGCCCTGTTCGAGCCGCACCCATCGAGGTGTCCGGCGCCATGCTTTGGAGGGCCTAGCCGCACGTCAACAATCCGCACGGTATCGCGCCAGGGGAGCGATCAGCAAGACCGTGTAGACCCTATCGGAACAGTCGGACGCCTCCCCAGATCCTCTGCTCAATCGAGTCTCAGCATATCTTAACATACGCTCGATGCCCGAGGCGAGAGGGCCGAGCCTCTCGATCGGGGCCGTTTCTCTTTCGGCCCAGCCGGAAAACGACGACTGACCTCGAACTCCAGCGCGGGTGCCTGGCCCATCGGTGATACGAGGCTCGCCAGTTGGAGCCAGATGAGGCCATGGCTCGGGAATGCCCGGTAGAATCGGCAATCCTGGCATCGCAGGTGGGGGATCAATCTGGCGGATGGCGATCCGGATCGCTTAGACTCAATCCAGGCGTGTCGAGGAGGCCCGAACCCATTCCGAGTGGGACCCGCCGCGCATTCCGCACTGG
Source organism: Planctomycetales bacterium (assembly GCA_027449865.1). Classification (GTDB taxonomy): domain Bacteria; phylum Planctomycetota; class Planctomycetia; order Isosphaerales; family Isosphaeraceae; genus JAKAUH01. The sequence continues at coordinate 19,915 of DAIDKV010000217.1, read as the reverse complement.
ACCCTCCCGAAGATGACGGCCGATCCGCAGCCACCGGATTCCGGACCCGTGCCTGAGCCCGAGCCAGACCTGGTCCGTCGAAATCGGTCTGACCGCCTCCTTGAAGTCCTTGCCCCGTTCCCGCGGGTCGTCGCGGTTTCGCACATGAATCCCGACCCCGATTCGCTCGCCAGCATGCTCGGCATCCGAGCCCTGATCGAGTCGACGCAACCGGGCAAACCGGTCATCCTCACCGTGGATGGCATGATCGCTCGGTCGGAGAACCGCGCGATGGTCGACCTGATCCCCATCCCGCTCCAGCCCGTCGAGTCCGTGAACATCGACGCCACAACGGCCGTCGTGATGGTCGACACCCAGCCTCACACCGGCCGGCGATACAGTGAAGCGGCGAAACCGCAGGTCGTCATCGACCATCACGAGACCGGCGGCGTCCTCGAAGGGGCCCTGTTCACTGACATTCGAACCCACCTCGGCGCGACCAGCACGATGGTCACCGGCTACCTCCTCGAACAACGGGTGATGGTGCCGCCGGCCCTCGCGACAGCCCTGCTCTACGGAATCGAGTCGGAAACCACCGGATACCCACGCGAGTCCAGCAGCCTCGACGACGGCGCCCTCATCTGGCTCTTCCCCCGCGCCGACAAGGACCTGCTCGCCCGTATTCGCAACCCAAAGCTCCCGCAAAGCCACTTTGCCACGTTTCAGAATGCCCTGGCCAACGCCTTTCTCTACGACAAGCTCATCTTCGGCTGGTGCGGCGAGGTGGTTCAGCCCGACATCATCGCCGAGATCGCCGACTTCTTCATCCGGTTCGACCAGGTCGACTGGTCGCTCGCGGCCGGGGTCTTCGACGGCCAGTTGAAACTCTCGCTTCGCGCCAGCCGACTCGGTGGCCAGGCCGGCGACATCTTGCAGGCCGTCGTGAATGGAATGGGGAACGCCGGCGGCCACGATAAACGCGCCGGCGGTGCGGTCCCACTCCCGGCTCCTCGAGAAACCTCGATCGAACCCATCCTGCGAACCATCCGCCACCGACTCCTGGAGAAACTGGGGATCGACGAGCAGCACGGCCGCCGCCTCCTTTGCGATTGTCCGGTGATCCCCGCCCCCTGATCGGCCCGACCCCGTCGCGGCTCGGCTTGCCCGAATTCGCTCTGGACCTGTAGAGTAGGAGAACATTCACCGTCCGCCGCGAGGCGGCGACTTGCTCTTCCCGGAACCCGATCGTGTAGAAGTCGACCGAATGATGAGGCCAGCTTCCGAACCGCCCGCCCTGGAAATCTACATGCTGGGGCTGGTCGACTTCACCGAACTCCAGCACCTCCAGCGCCGGATCGTCTACGACCTCGGCGAACAGGGGGGGGCCGCGCTGATCCTCTGCGAGCATCCGCCAACGATCAGCATTGGCCGAACCGGTAGCCGGGGCCATATCACGGCCGATGAAGAGACCCTTCGCGGGATGGCCATCCGAACGCATTACGTGAACCGGGGCGGTGGTTGCATCTTGCACCTACCCGGCCAGCTCGCCGCGTACGTTTTGATGCCGCTGGAGCCGCTCGGCCTCTCCGTGCAGGGCTACATCGATAGGCTTCAAGGCACGATCGTGGACCTCCTCGGCGAATTCGAGCTGACCGGAACCACCAGGCCCGATCAGCCAGGCGTCTTCTCAGGCCCGGCGCGGATCGCCTCGGTCGGGATCGCGGTGAATCGCTGGATCGCCTATCACGGGCTGACTCTGAACGTCGGCCCGTACCTGGAACTCTTCGACCTGATCGAGGAACCCGGTCCGGGCGGGGCGTCGATCCGGCAGACCTCGATGGAATCGCGAAGGCAGCGGGCCACCCCCATGCCAAAGGTGCGCGAGGCGATGATCCGAAAGATTGAGGAATCCTTCGGCCTGGCCCGGCACCATGTCTATACCCAGCACGCCCAGATTCGCCGGAAGGTGTTCTCGCATGCATACGCTCCCAGTCCTGGATGAGTCGGATCGACCGGCCAGGCCGGAACCGGCCTCGCGTTCGCGACGCCTCCCCGAATGGCTTCGCCGACCGATCCCCGCTGTCGGCGGGATCGGCTTCACCCGAAACCTGGTCGAGGAACTGGGCCTGGAAACGGTCTGTGAGAGCGCCCGGTGCCCGAACCGGTCGGAGTGCTGGACCCGACGGACAGCCACATTCATGATCCTGGGCGACGTTTGCACCCGGCCTTGCGGCTTCTGCGCCGTGAAGCGGGGCCATCCGGGCGCCGTCGAACTCGACGAGCCCGACCGCCTCGCCGAGGCCTGCCAGAAGCTGGGCCTCCGCCACGTCGTGATCACCTCGGTGACGCGAGACGACCTTCCCGACGGCGGCGCCGACCACTTCGCTCGATGCGTCGAGGCCGTCCGAGCCCGAACCGGTGCGACGATTGAGGTGTTGACCCCCGACTTCGATGGCCGCGAGGAGCTGATTGACCGCGTCCTCGAATCGGCCCCCGAGGTTTTCAACCACAACATCGAGACCGTGGCGCGGCTCCAGCGCGCCGTCCGCCGGAAGAGTCGGTACGAGGTCAGCCTGGCGGTCCTCGCTCACGCGAAGCGCCGACGCCCCGCCACCGCGACCAAGAGCGGCCTGATGCTGGGCCTCGGTGAGACAACCGAAGAGGTGGTCGAGACGATGTCGGACCTCCGCGCGATCGGCTGCGACTTCCTGACAATCGGCCAGTACTTGCAACCCTCGCCCGACCACCTGCCCGTGATCCGCTACGTTCCCCCCGCCGAGTTCGACGACCTCGCCCGGATCGCCCGCGGCCTGGGCTTCACCAAGGTCGCCAGCGGCCCGTTCGTCCGCTCCAGCTACCACGCCGACGAGATGATCCCTGTCTCGGGCTGAGACCGAAGAACGCGCTGTTTCCTCCCCCCTGCATACCTCTCCGCAACCCGGTCGGAGCCCAACTCCGGCCGGCAAAGGTTGCTCCCACCGCAAACGATCGGCGAGCGCAACCTTGCTGATGGCTCCCCAGTATCCAAAGTGACAGACCCCTCCCTGAAGCTCGCGAGGCGAACGGCCGCTCAATCGGCCTCGCACGGCCGCCTCGAAAGTCTCACCCCATCCATGAAACGCGCGATTCGGGCGGACGCGCCTTCATCAAGGATGGCGTGGCGATCGGCGCTCACTCTCTCGGCCCCTATTCAGACCGTTTGCCTTCTGGCATTCGGCGACGGAGCCGCAGACCAGATCAGGGCTTGCGCCCGGACGTCTTTCGATCTACCGAGCGAACGCAGCCCTTCATTCGTGACTAGACACATACATACATAGCTCAAAAAATTTTTGTATTCGAGCCAATCGAGGCGTAACAGCGCGCGGACGAGTCCGTACCGGTAGGCGTGCTTCCCCCTATTCCTCTTCCTGTCGGGAGATCAGCCGCATGAGAACCGACACCTCGCATGAGATCGAGGGCGACGCCTGGGAATCGATCGAGGCCTTCATCCTCGCGTTCTGGCCCGTGTCCCTCTGCCTCGGACTGATCGAATTCCTCTATTACGAGGGCCCTGGGGCCATCCCGATCAATCTAGCCGTCGCATCGATGGCCGGCTGGATGGCCGTCAAGCGGCACGAGGCCCGTACCTCCGGGCAGACTGAGCCGAAAGATGCTCTGGCGTGATGGCTTTCGCAGGAGCGACAGGCGACCGGGCCCACATCGCCGTTGCGGAAGATTGCATGCTCAAATGTTTCCCGAGCGATGGCGGACCATCCCGACCGCCTCGCTCGCTCTTGTGATCGCGGCCCTCGCCTTCGCGTGGCTCGCTTTCGGTGCTCCAATGAAGAAGACCCCTCCGTTCTGGGTCAGAGGGATTGTCTCACCGGCATAGCCGGCCGGCGGGGTGACCACCGCGGTCACCTGGTAATTCCCCGGGGCGAGTGGGCCCGCGATCAGACTCCATCGACCATTTGGGTCGGCAACCGTCGTCCCCAGGGCGCGCGCCCGATCCTTGCGCAGGGGCCTCGCGAAAAGTTGCACGATGGCGAAGGCCGCCGATTGGCCGTCGAACGTCGGGAATCGAGTGATCGCCCTCGCGTCGGCGACCAGTCCTCCGTTGCCGGGCACAGCGGCCAGTCCCCCGCTGAAGGCGAAGTTGGGGCTTGGACTACCGATCTGGGCCTGGCTCACGCCGCTTGCTTGCTGGGCGTTCAATTTGCGAATCACCTGAACACTCAGTGAATAGGTTCCGGGCGCCTGATAAGTATGATCGCCGACCACGCTGAAGACCCCGTTGCCCTGAGCCAGCACCAGGCCCACCGAGGCCGTCGCATCGCCCCAGTTGATGACCGCCTGAAAGTCGCCCGCGGTATCGGTGAAGTAGGGGTCGAGGAACGTGGCGACTGTGGGCGATCCCAAAGACTGCCCCGCACTGCCTGTCACAATCGTCGGGAGCACCGTCACGGGGAGAGCCGTGGCGATCGCCTCCGAATTCACGACAACCGACTGACCCCCCAGCGAGACAATGGTGACGGTGATCGGGTACGTCCCGACGCTCGCATAAGTGTGCTGGCCGACAACTCCAAACGTAGCGTAGCCGACGCTGGAAATGCTTCCCTGCGTCGGCGCTGTGCCGTCACCCCAGTTTATCGTCGCGGTGAAATCGGCCGTCGTGGCGTAGGAATTGGACGTCTGAAACGTGGCGACCGTACCGGAGTCCGGAACCTGAATCTGGGCCGAGAAGGTCGAAGGGGACGTGCTTAACGGGGCATCAAGGACCGTCGCTGTTCCTGTCGCTTGCACGGAGGTGTTGTTGGCCCCTGTCACCAGCACGTTGACCGGATAGGTTCCCGGTTTTGGATAAACATTCGAGGCGTAGACGATATAGTTGCCTGTTCCGTTCGGGGCGATCGATCCGCCGGTGATGAGGTTGGAGGCTCCCGTCCAGTAGATCGTCGCCTGATAGTCAGCCAGCGTTCCCTGGAGATCGGCCGAGGAGAACGAGGCGATCGCCCCGCTGAAATACCGGCCCGCCACGGCCGTGATCGCGCTGACCTGAAGGGTCAGCAACTCCCGTCGCTCCAGCTTTTCGACCCAGGCCGCGACCGGGCGCACCCGCCGCGATCCGCTGACCCGAACGAAGGTCTCTCCGAGGTATCTCATGGTGCTCGTTCCTTTCGTCGGGATGCAAGATGTTCGATGGAAATCGCGACAGCCAGAGGTCAGCGCCTCTCCACCCCATTGAGGATCGCGACCCGTGCGGACTCGATGGCGGCGTCCTCGCTCAGCGAGTACAGCGAGGAGGTTGGGGCCGTCGTACCCGGTTGTGGCGGCGACGCCAGCAGGGCCTGCGCGAGTGAACCGTAGGGCATCTGATCCCTGGGCCCAATGATCCTCACCCGAACCAGGTGCTCCAGAGACCGTGTTCTGGCGGTCCCAGGTCGGGCCTGGCCAATCGTTCCCAGAACTTCCTGCGCCAGGAGCGAGACGCGTTGGGTCGTGTACGATGTGAACGCGTAAATGGTCGCCGGGCCAGGGTTCGGCAGGTTCTGAATCGAGCTGTAATAGGTCGACCTCGCCTGTTCGTAATCCACCTGGAAGGCGTCGAATTCCCGGTTGACCTGGTCCTGGATCGAAGCGGCTGACGGGACGACAGACGCCGCGGCGTGGCTTGGAACAAGCCGGATTTCGAGCAGGTCGATCGCAGCCGGGATGAGTACGTGCTTCCGCCTCATGGTCGGTTCGTCTCCACACGGAGTCGCGACGTTGGCGTCGCGGAAACGGGATTGCGGAATGGCATGCGGACCCACGATCCGGGGCAAGAAGGCACGGACGCCTCCAGCCATCTCGGGGCACTCTGGAACGCCGACCATCCCACTCTCGAGGCCGACCCTCTCGCCACAGACCTGGAGAAACCGGCGATTCCGGTCAGCGATTGTGCGGAGCGCGAAGCATCCTCGCTTGGCCCCCGGGCCATTGCGGGCCTACTCTTCCGAGAAAGAGCGGCACCAGCCCTGGACGACTACTTAAATACGAATATAGTCCTGGGTCTTCCGGCACGCAAGGAGGTTTGGAGAGAATCTTTCACATTGTCGACCGGATGGAATGCGGGGAGCTCGACGCATTTCCGACGTCCCCTCGAACTTCCTCCGTGGAACGGCTGGAGTTCAGGCAAGAATCCGTTACCGTCGGCGACCAGGAGAAACCGTCGAGAACCGGAAGGCGCGCGAATCAGAGTCCGACCACTCGATCGCGTGCCGTCACTTCCCATCGCCCCACGATCGTCCCATCCTCGACGACCCCGGCGAAGCGGTGCAGGGCGATCGTCGGGCAGACGTGGGTCGGGATCGCAAGGAGTGGCGTGCCGATCGGCAACTCATCGGCATGCGCGGTCTCCACGACGAGATGTTCCTCGCTGTGGATGATCGGCTTCGCATCATCCAGACCGAGAATCCGGGCACGTGGACCGGCCGGATCGGCGGCGACCGCCTTGTGGCCCAGGTCGAGACAGAGTCTTCCGGGCCTCGGCTTGCTGACGACCCGGGTCAGCAGGAGGGCCGCCGGCGTGAACGGGAGATCGGGGAATTTCGTCGCATATCCGTCGTCGTGCAGCACGACCGTTCCCGGCGAGCACTCGACACCCGGAACGTCGAGCGCAGCGTGGATTGGGAAGGTCGGGGTTCCGCCAACGACCAATCGGGGGACTTCCAGTCCCCGATCGAGAAGCCTCTCGCGGAGCGAGAGAACCGGCTGAAGAGCGGCCATCGCATTCTTCCGGCGTTCCTCCACGTCGAGGTCGCGAATCTGGCCATCGTATGCGTGGAGACCATCCGCGACGAGGTTCGGGAGCCTTTCGATCTCGGCATAGAGTTCGGCCGCCGCCTCGCCAGGCGCGATCCCCGTTCGTCCCATGCCGATCTCAAGGTCAACCAGTACCGGAACCGGCCGATCCAACCCGGTCATCGCCTCGGAGAGCATTCTCGCGGCCTCGATCGCGTCAACGGTCGCTCGAAACGTGGTCTTGCGATAGCCCCGGATCAGATGAGCGAATCGCTTCAAGTTGGGTCCGACGACCGGGTAAGAGACCAGGACGTCACCCCCACCGGCAGCCGCCACCATCTCGGCCTCGGCGAGCGTGGCGCACTTGTGCTTGTGAATCCCCAACGACTCCGCCAGGCGGACGATCTCGGCCATCTTGTGAGTCTTCACGTGCGGTCGAAGCCGATCCGCCCCCCGCGACATGGCGATCATCGTCTCGATGTTCTTTCGTACGAGGTCCCGGAAGATCAGCAGCCCCGGGCTCAGCACCTCGTCGGCAACGTGGGGATTCAGTCGATAGGGCGCGTCGAACATGAAAGATCCTCCGCGGGATGCAGGGATCGCCCTCGATCCCCGACCAGATGGGACAGGGCTCAGGATCCGTTCTTCGGGGGGAGAAGACGGGCGACGGCCGAAGTCATCGCTCGAATTCCGGTGGCGATACTTGGCGCGGCGTCGGGGCGATACTTCGAGGAATGCAGGGCGGGCATCGGCTGGTGGTTCTGCGTGGCCCTGGCGAGCCGCGACGGCTCGATCGTCCCGAGCCAGAACATGCAGATCGGCACCCCACCCTCGCCGAAGAGTCCAAAGTCCTCGGCGCCCATCACTGGGGGAGCCTTCCGCACCCGATCGGCTCCGATGGAAGTCCCGAGCGATTCGACCACCTTTTCGACCAGCCCGGCCGAGTTGATCGTCGGCGGAGTCGTCTCGTCGACGGTGACGGTCGGCTCGGGGGCATTGTGCGCCTTCGCGAGTCCCTCCGCCCTGCGCCGGATTCCCGAGAGGAGCTGTTGACGAACCTCCTCCGAGAACGTCCGCAGGGTCAACTGCAACTTCACCTCGTCCGGGATGATATTGTGCTTTGTCCCGCCGTGGATCGATCCGACCGTGACAACCGCCGGCTGGATCGGCTCAATCTCCCGGCTCACGATCGTCTGCAAATCCACGATGAACATCGAGGCCAGGACAATCGGGTCTACAGTCCGATGCGGCCAGGCTCCGTGTCCACCCTGACCCTTGATCGTGATCGAGACCGATGTCGAACTGGCGAGCATGGGACCAGGACAGTAGAAAATCGAGCCCGCCGGCGCCTCGGCCGCGCAATGAAGAGCGAGTGCGAAATCGGGCCTGGGGAAACGCCGATAGAGCCCATCGTCGATCATCGACCTGGCCCCGCCGATCGCCTCCTCGGCTGGCTGTGCCACGAGAAGCACCGTACCGCTCCATCGATCGCGGTGGTCGGCCAGCCAGCGGGCGGTGCCGACGAAGCAGCTCATGTGAACGTCGTGGCCGCAGGCATGCATCACACCGACCATACGCCCCTGTTTATCCTTCGCCTGTTCCTTGCTGGCGAAGGGAAGCCCTGTCTCCTCGACGACCGGCAGGGCGTCCATATCGGTCCGAACCAGTACGACCGGGCCCTCGCCATTCTTGAGAACGCCGACCACGCCCGTCCCGCCCACCTTTTCGGTCACCTGAACTCCGCCGATGTGCCGCAATTCCTCGGCGATCCGACCAGCCGTTTTGATCTCCTGGTACGAAAGCTCGGGATGTGTGTGCAGATGGCGGTACAGCTTCATCAACTCGTCGAGATGGGCATCGATCCAGGGATCGGCGGGGGGTGCCGCCACGACAGGCCGCCCGGCCGTGGCTGAGAGCACAATCAGAGCGAGAATCACGCGGCCGGTCACGATGGTGCGAAGACGCATGAGGATCCCTCGGATCGATGGAACGTGGAACAATCAATCCATCCCGTGTTGCTTCTGCCAGGCGAGCGCCTTGGCATGTTCGGCCTCGGGGATACGTCCGCATCGCTGGTAGATGACCGAGAGCGCGGTGTAGCTGAAGGTGTCATCGGGCTCGAGCTCAACCACGCGAAGGGCGTGTGCGATGGCCTTGTCGGCCTCGGCGACATCAGCGAAAAGTTTCGCGAGCATGCCGTGGCCGATCGCGAACGCCGGATCCTGGGCGATAGCCTCCTCCAGCAGGGCGATCGCGCCGGGTCGATCCCCGCGGTCTCGGTGTTCCATCGCCTGGTCATAGAGCTGATTCGGGGTCGGCATCGCGTTCGGTCCTTCGCCGGGGTCGTCTGGTCGGAAAGATGGGGTATTGTAGATTCTCTCGCGACGCCTCGCCAGGCCCGGAATCCGCCCAGGCTTCGTGCCGGCCCCTTGCCTCGGGCTTACGGTGGCCTTATGCTCCAACTCCGCTCGTCGACCTCCCGCCAGGTCAACCCGGCCCTGGTCACGCCGGATCGAAGGAGAGATCATTATGCTCGCCCAACGAACCCGGAACAAAACCGCCTGGCGGATCGGCGCAGCCGCCGTATTGCTGCTCGTTACGCAGGAGTTCACAAGGGCTAACGATGCCACGCCACCGAATGTCGTCCTGATCTTCTGCGACGACCTTGGTTACGGTGACGTCGGATGTTTCGGGGCCAGAGGCTACCAGACACCCCACCTCGATACGATGGCGCGCGACGGTATCCGGTTTACCGACTTCTATGTCGCCTCGCCGGTCTGTTCGGCATCGAGGGCGGCCTTGATGACCGGATGCTATCCTGAACGCGTGAGCATCCGTGGGGCGCTCGGCCCTCGCGACCGGACCGGCCTCAGCCACGATGAGTCGACGATCGCCGAGGTCCTGAAGCGTCGGGGATACGCGACCGGGATGGCCGGCAAGTGGCACCTCGGCTGCAATCCCTCGCAGCTCCCGATTCACCACGGTTTCGACGAGTATCTGGGAATCCCCTACTCGGGTGACATGTGGCCGCATCATCCCGAGGCTCCAAAAACGTATCCGAAGCTCCCCTTGATCGACGGAGACCACGCGACCGACGCGGACATCACGCCCGAGGACCAGGTCACTCTGACCACCCGCTTCGCCGATCGTGCCGTCGACTTTATCCGCCGCAATCGCGAGCGACCGTTCTTTTTCTACCTGGCGTTCAACCAGCCACACGTTCCGCTCTTCGCCGGAGACAGGTTTCGGGGCAAGACCGAGCGCGGCCTCTTCGGCGACGTGCTCACCGAAATCGACGCCTCGATCGGACGGGTCCTCGCCACGTTGAAGGAGAACGGCCTCGACGAAAAAACACTGGTGATCTTCACGTCGGACAACGGCCCCTGGCTCAGTTATGGCGACCATGCCGGCTCGGCCGGTCCGCTCCGCGAGGGGAAAGGAACGTGCTTCGACGGCGGAATCCGCGAGCCGATGATCGCGCGATGGCCCGGCCACATCCCGGCCGGGAAGGTCTGCCGGGAGCCGGCCTCGACCATCGACGTCCTGCCGACCCTCGCCGCTCTCGCCGGCGCGAAGCTTCCGGAACGCCCAATCGACGGCCTCGACATCCGCCCGCTCCTCCTTGGCGAGCCAGGCGCACGAAGCCCGCACGATTCCCTCTTCTTCTACTATGCCAACGGTCAGCTTCAGTCGATGCGATCGGGCCAATGGAAGCTCCTCTTCCCGCACGTCGCGCGGACCATGAACGGCCAGGCTCCCGGCCACGGCGGCATCCCCGGCAAGTACCGGAAACTGGAGGTCGGCCTCGAGCTCTACGACCTCGACGCCGACATCGGCGAACGGACCAACCTGGCCTCCCAGCGCCCCGAGCTCGTTCGCGAACTCGAAAAGAAGGCCGACGCCATCCGTCGAGAACTGGGCGATAGCCTGAGGAAGCAGCAGGGGACGGCCGTACGCCCACCCGACCGCGCGCCGGTCCGCTCGGGCGCCTGACCGGCCGCCTTATCCTCGAATCACGAATGCCCATCTGCTCTTCCCCGAATCTTTCGTTTCTGCGATGATGAAGCTAAGTTGATCGGGCGCAGGATGTTCTCTCCATTTTCCTTGCGCCCCGTCCGGTGCGATCGATCCCCGAACGCCCGACGGAACGACCAGGATGGCACAGGATTACGTCGTTAGATACGGTCGAATGCGGTTCCTCGGCGAGTTCGCCGGCCTGCCGGGGCAAGACCATCCTCGGGGGCAGGCGGTCGTGCTTCGAAGCGATCGCGGTACCGAGATGGGCGAGGTTCTCTGCCCGGCCACCGAGCAGACCTCTCGCTTCCTGCCCGACCCCACTCGCGGAGAAATCCTTCGCCTCCCGACCGCCGACGATCGGGCGCAGCAGGATCGGGCCGCCGATGAGTGGGAGCGCGACTTCGCTACCTGCAATGAGTTCATCGCCAGGCGACGCCTTCAGATGAACCTGGTGGACGTCGAGGTCCTGCACGGCCGCGAGCGGGTCATCTTTTATTACCTCGCCGAGAAACGCGTCGATTTCCGGGAGCTGGTCAAGGATCTGGCCCGGGCGCTTCGGACCCGGATCGAAATGCGGCAGATCGGCGTTCGCGACGAAGCGAAGCTCCTGGCCGATTACGGCGACTGCGGCAAGCCGGTCTGTTGCAACACCCATCTCACCAAGATGCCGCCGGTCTCAATGAAGATGGCGAAGGTCCAGAAAACGACACTCGACCCATCGAAGATTTCGGGTCGGTGCGGCCGGCTGAAGTGCTGTCTCCGTTACGAGTACGACACCTACCGCGCTCTGGAATCAACTCTCCCACCGCTAGGCTCCACGGTGACCACGGCCGCCGGTCGGGGCCGGATCGTCGGCCATGAGATCCTGGCTCAAAAGGTCGTCGTCGAGTACGACGACCACCGTCGGGTGATTCTTGGCGGGGAAGCTCTGCTCCTGGTCGAGCCGCCTCCCGGCCGACGAGGCGGATCGCCTTCGATCAATCACCACGATTTCGACGATTCCGACGACGACCCGATGGATGACCGTCCGATCTCCCGTAACTGACCTTTTCTCCCCCGACCGGCGTTCCTCGATCAGCCCGCTCGCCGACGAGCCGGTTCGAATCCCACAGGATGACCTGTCCATGAGCCTTCGCGACCACCTTCCACGGATCATTGCCCTGGATCCCCGCTACGGGATCGACGCCTACGCGTTTGTCCTGGAGGCGCTCGACCAGGCCCGCCGAAAGAAGATCGCTGCTTTCCGCGCCCGAACCGCGGAGACCGGCGCCTCTCGTCCGCGACGATCGCGAGCCCGACTCCCACAGGGAGCCGGCCACGTCACAGGCCAGGAACTCTGCCACGCCGTCCGAACCCTGGCGCTTGACCAGTACGGACTCCTGGCCGCCACGGTCCTTGCCCACTGGGGGATCGGTTCCACTTCCGATATCGGCGACATCGTCTACAATATGATCGCGACCGGCGACCTCGAGAAAACGCCAACCGACTCGCGTTCCGACTTCGACAACGTCTTCGACTTCCGGGTCGCCTTCCAGCCCAAACTCGTCCTGGCTCACGACGATCCGTTCTGACCTACCCCTGGAGGGGAACTTCATGACCCGGCCCGATGCCGCCCGCCGACGTTTCGTGGCCGCCCTCTTCCTTTTCTTCGCCTGGGTCGGAGTGCTCGCCGCAATGGCGGCAACTTCTTCCATGCGCCCACCCAAAAACCTCCACGGAACAACACCGGATTCCCCGGTCGAAAAGCCGCACCCGGAATGATCGCGGAGCGATGGTCCCCCAGGGTTTTTCGGCTTCCCTTCTCGGTTCTTTCTCACGAAGGCTTCTCCTGGTCTCATCGGAATGGCGACCCTACCCACTCGACTCCAGCAGCAGGCCCGCGACCGGCTCGCCGATGCCCTTCTGGCAACGGCCGAGGCGTCACGGCTCGACGGCGCGGGCCGCCTCGACGACGCTGGCTTCCGCGCGATCGCCGAACGACTGGCCCAGGTCGCCTCGGCCTTCTCCTTCGATGAGATCGTCGCCCGAGCTTTGGAAGCGCGAACGAGGACACTAAAACTTCCGACCGGATCGGCCGACCTGATCGCTCTGAACTCCGATTCGGTCGACCCGCTCCTTGCTCTTCGCCTCGATGACGACTCGCTCGTCGAGTTGGTCCATCGGCTCGAGGAGGAGTTAGGCGGACTTTGATCCGAGAATCCTCGGCGTTCTCCCGATCACCAGGGCGAGGCTCCGCCCCAGCCGCGTCTACCGGCTCAGCCCCTGGCGGCTGGCTCCCACCTCGGGCGCTTCCCTTCTGAGGTCCAAGCGTCTATCCTGTCTGGATCGAGACGCAACGATGTCTCCGGATGATCGGGCCACATTCAGGATCGAATCGCCATGAAATCAGTTTGGGAAGGGGTCTTTCCGGCCGCGACGACGCAGTTCCATCCCGACCAGTCGCTCGACCTCCCGGCGACGATGGCCCACCTCGACCGGATGATCGATGCCGGAATTCATGGTCTGATCATGCTCGGAACCGTCGGCGAAAACGGCTCGCTCGACTATACCGAGAAAATGCAGATCCTGCGCGCGACGGTCGAGCACGTCGCCGGACGTGTGCCGGTCCTCTCGGGCGTCGCCGAATGCACGACCGCCCTCGCCTGCAAGTTCGCCGCCGACGCCCGCAAAATCGGTCTCGACGGCCTGATGGTCCTTCCGGCCATGATCTACAAGTCCGACCCCCGCGAAACACTCGCCCATTTCCGGGCCGTCGCGGGTGCCTCCGATTTGCCGATCATGGTCTACAACAATCCAGTTACTTACGGCGTCGACATCACCCCCGAGATGTTCGTCGAGCTCGCCGATGAGCCGAGGTTGGTCGCGATCAAGGAATCGTCGGAGAACGTCCGCCGGATCACTGACCTCAAGAACGCCTGCGGCGACCGGTATATTCTCCTCTGCGGTGTCGATGACCTCGTCCTGGAAAGCCTTCTCCTGGGCGCCACCGGATGGGTCTCGGGGCTGGTCAATGCCTTCCCCGCCGAGAACCGGCTGTTGTGGGACCTCGCCCGCGCCGGGAAGTGGAACGAGGCGCTCGACGTCTATCGGTGGTACACCCCCCTGCTCCACCTCGACACCTATCCCAAGCTCGTCCAGTACATCAAGCTGGCGCAGCAGGAATGCGGGCTCGGTTCCGAGATGGTTCGCGCTCCGCGTCTGACCCTCGAAGGTGAGGAGCGCGACCGGATTCTGAAGATCATCCGCCAATCGATCGCAACCCGGCCGAAGCTCGGCTGATCGCCGCACGTTTTTCGTCGAGGAAACACCGTGCATCGCATCCAGGTGGTCGATACTCACACCGGCGGCGAGCCGACCCGCGTCGTGATCGCGGGCGGCCCCGACCTCGGCGCCGGCCCCATCGCCGATCGCCTGGCCGCGCTCCGGAACTTGCACGATACCTTCCGATCGGCCGTCGTCAACGAGCCACGCGGTTCCGACGTCATGGTCGGCGCCCTGATCGTCGAGCCGGTCGACCCGTCCTCGGCGGCCGGTGTGATCTTCTTCAACAACGTCGGCTATCTCGGGATGTGCGGCCACGGGACCATCGGCGTCGCCGTGGCGCTTCACCACCTCGGCCAGATCGGCCTCGGAACGCACCGCTTCGAGACGCCGGTTGGACCGGTCGCCGTCACGGTCGAAAATCGCAACACGGTCGCCATCGACAACGTCGACAGCTACCGCCACGCCCACGGGGTGGAAGTGGACGTGCCCGGCCTTCGTCGATACACCGGAGATGTCGCCTGGGGCGGTAACTGGTTCTTCCTGATCCAGGACCACGGCGAAATCATCGCCCCAACCAACATCGACCGCCTCACCGACGTCACCTGGCGCATCCGACAGACGCTCGAAGCGCAGGGAATCCAGGGCGCGAACGGCGGCGAAATCGACCACATCGAGCTCTTCGGCCCGCCGACCCTCCCTCAGGCCAACAGCAAGAACTTCGTCCTCTGCCCCGGCCGCGCTTACGATCGCTCTCCCTGCGGAACCGGGACGAGTGCCAAGCTCGCCTGCCTCGCCGCCGACGGCAAGCTCGCCGAGGGCCAGCTCTGGCGGCAGGAGAGCGTCATTGGCAGCCTCTTCGAGGGCTCGGTCCGGATCGTCGAGGGCCGGATTCGGCCCAGAATCCGGGGCACCGCATTCGTGAATGCCGAGTCCACGCTGATCGTCGACCCCTCCGACCCGTTCGCCCTGGGTATCCGACCATGAGCCCGATCGAGACGAACAGTCCCGCGTCAGCCGTCATCATCGGCAGCGGGGTCATCGGCACCGCCTGCGCGTACTATCTGCAACGATCGGGATGGAAGGTCACGCTCATCGACCAGGGCGTGCCGGCCGGCGGCAGCTCGCACGCCAACTGCGGCTACATCTGCCCGAGCCACGTCCTCCCGCTCGCCGAGCCAGGGATGGTCGGCCAGGCGCTTCGCAGCCTCCTCAAGCGGAACTCTCCCTTCGCGATTCGTCCGCGAATGGACCCAGCCTTCTGGGCGTGGCTCCTCCGCTTCGCTCTCCGCTGCAACGAGCCTCAGATGATCGAGGGCGGCCGCGCGATCCAGCCGCTGCTCCTCTCGTCGCTCGACCTCTACAAGGAACTGATCCGCGACGAGGGGCTCGACTGCGAATTCGAGGAACGCGGACTCCTCTTCGCCTACCGATCGAAGGAAGCCCTCGACGCCTACGCCCCAACGGACCGCCTCCTGGCCGAAACCTTCGATTGCCCCGCGAGACGGCTCGACGTCAAGGAACTGACCGATCTGGAGCCAGCCCTCAAGCCCGATCTCGCCGGCGGTTGGTACTACCACGACGACGCCCACCTTCGCCCCGACAAGCTCATGAGTGCCTGGCACCGGCTCCTCACCGCTTCGGGCGCCGTGATCCGCTCGCATTGCCCCTTCGAGGGATTCTCGGGTGCGAAAGGCCGCGCCGACTCGGCGAAAACGGGGCAAGGCGAACTGTCGGCCGATGTCTTCATCGTGGCGACGGGCGCCTGGACGCCGAGGCTCAACGGAGCACTCGGCTGCCGCATCCCCATCGAGCCCGGCAAGGGATACAGCCTCACGATGCCGCGCCCGGCCATTTGTCCAAAGGTTCCCATGATCTTCCCGGAAACCCGGGTCGCCGTCACGCCCTTCTCGTCGGGCTACCGGCTCGGCTCGACGATGGAATTCGCCGGGTACGACGAGTCGATCCGCCCCGATCGGCTGCAACTCCTCCGCGACGGCGCCTCGCCCTACCTCCGCGAGCCGTACACCGAGCCGGTTGAGGAGCAATGGTTCGGCTGGCGGCCGATGACCTACGATAGCCTCCCGATCATCGATCGCACGCCCCGATTCGAGAACGTCTACATCGCCGCAGGACACAACATGCTGGGCCTCTCGATGGCGACGGCCACCGGAAAGCTCGTCGCCGAACTGATCGAGGGCCGGACACCGCACATCGACCCGTCACCGTACCGCGTCGGACGATTCTCGAAGCGAGGCCAACCGGCCCACTCGGCGACTACCTCTCTCCACGGAGCCGACCGCGCATGAAGATCAAGCGACTCCTCGCCTACCGGGTCGAGCTGCCCCTCCGCGAGGGAAAATACAACTGGTCGGGCGGCAAATCGGTGACGGTCTTCGACAGCACGATCATCGCGGTCGAGACCGACGCCGGGCTGACCGGCTACGGCGAGGTCTGCCCGCTGGGCCCGTTCTACCTGCCCGCCTATGCCTCAGGCGCCCGCGCCGGCCTCGCCGAGATCGGCCCGCACCTGCTCGGCGAGGACCCCCGCCAGCTCGGCCGGCTCAACCGGCGAATGGACGTGGCCCTCCTCGGCCACCCGTACGTCAAGTCGGCCATCGATATCGCCTGCTGGGACCTCCTCGGCAAGGCGACCAACCAGCCGGTTTGCGTCCTGCTCGGCGGGCGGTACGGCGAGGATTTCGTCCTCTATCGGGCCATCTCGCAGGAGGCCCCCGAGGCAATGGCTCGGAAGGTCGCCGGCTACCGCGCCGAGGGTTATCGACGTTTCCAACTGAAGGTCGGCGGCGATCCGATGGAGGACATCGAGCGCATCCGGGCGGTGGCCGCGGTGCTGGAGCCGGGCGACCGCCTCGTCGCCGATGCCAACACCGGATGGCTGATGCACGACGCCCTCCGGGTCGTCCGAGCGGTCCGCGATATTGATGTCTACATCGAGCAGCCGTGCCGATCGTACGAGGAGTGCCTGACGATCCGGCGCCACTGCGATCATCCGTTCGTCCTCGATGAGGTGATCGACTCGATCGACCCCCTCCTCCGCGGTCATGCCGACCGGGCGATGGACGTGGTGAACCTCAAAATTAGCAAGTTCGGCGGGCTGACGAAGATCCGACAGGCGCGCGACCTCTGCGTCTCGCTCGGGATTGCGATGACGGTGGAGGATAGCTGGGGCGGCGACATCACGACCGCCGCGATCGCCCACCTGGCCCACAGCACGCCCCCCGAACTCCTCTTCACCTCGACCGACTTCAACAGCTACGTGACCGTCAGCACGGCCGAGGGCGCGCCTCGGCGATCGAACGGCCGGATGTCGGCCTCGACGGCTCCCGGGCTCGGGATCGAGCCGCGGATGGACGTCCTGGGCGATCCGGTCGTGGTGGTGGAATGACGCCGACGTCCCCGAGGAGCTCTCGCCGATGATTGTCCGCTCGATGCTGCTCGTCGTCCTGGCCGCCTCGTCCGTGGGGCAGGACAAGCCGAAACAGCCACCCACCGCGCTGACCGTCGATCGGATCTTCAAGGAACATGAGTACGAGGCGCAGGGCGCTTCGGTGAAGTGGCTCCCCGAGGGCTCCTCGTACACGACCTGGGAAGACTCAAAGGAGACGCCCGGCGGTCACGATCTGGTCCAGCACGACCCGGCGACTGGGAAAAGTGAGATCCTGGTTCCAGCGGCTCACCTGATTCCACCCAGGGAATATGGCCCGCTCTCGGTCGAGAATTATGCGCTCTCGAAGGACCGCGCCCGTCTTTTGATCTTCACCAACTCGAAGCGGGTCTGGCGGCAGAACACGCGGGGCGATTACTGGGTCCTCGACCGCGCCACTCGCGAGCTGCGCAAGCTCGGCGGCGAGGCCCCTCCGTCGAGCCTGATGCATGCCAAGCTGGCTCCGGTCGGTCCGAGGGTCGCCTACGTCCGCCAGAACAACCTCTACGTGGAAGACCTCCGCGACGGGAAGATCACCGCGCGCACCGACTCGAAATCGCCCGACGAGATCAACGGAACCTTCGACTGGGTCTACGAGGAGGAATTCAGCCTCCGCGACGGTTTCCGCTGGAGCCCCGACGGCAAGTTCATCGCCTTCTGGAAGCTCGACACCTCGAAGGTTCGCGAGTATCCGCTGGTGAACACCACGGATTCGCTTTATCCGAAGATCATGATGGTCAGGTACCCCAAGGTGGGGGAACGAAATGCGTCTTGCGAGCTTGGAATCCTCGGAGTCAACGACGCTGGGCGAATTTCGTTTGCGATCGACGACGATGCCTATCTCGCCTACGCCGAGTGGGCCGACTCCGCGCATCTGGTCACGCAAAAATTGAACAGGGCACAAAATTCGGTTTTGGTCCATTCACACGAGGTTCCCTTCACGGACGATAAGTTGACCCCGATCCTCCAGGATTCCGACAGGGCCTGGATCGACCTCCAGGACGACCTGCACTTTTTCCGCAAGGACGACGGAACTGCCGAGTCGTTCCTCTGGCTCAGCGAGCGCGACGGCTGGCGCCATCTCTACCGGGTGGATCTCGCGGATCAGAGGCAAACGCTCCTCACGCCCGAGCCCTTCGACGTGATCGCGATCGCCGGGATCGACCGGGATCATCGGACCGTCTACTTCACCGCCTCCCCCGACAACGCCACACAGAAATATCTGTATGTGGTCGGGCTCGATGGCAAGGGGATGCGCCGGGTCTCGCCGAAGGACCAGCCCGGCACGCATGACTACGACCTCTCGCCCGACGGCCGGTTCGCCGTCCATCACTTTTCGACCGCGAACACGCCGCCGGTCGTCGAGATGATCCGGCTGCCGGGCCACGATCACGTGAAGCTCTTCACCGACAACGCCGATCTCCGCAAGAAGCTCGAAAAGCTCGAACCCGTGAAGACGGAGTTCTTCCGCGTCGACATCGGCGACGGCGTGACGCTCGATGGCTGGTGCATGCTTCCGCCGCATCTCGACCCGAAGGCGAAGTATCCACTGCTGGTCCACGTCTACGGCGAGCCGGCCGGGCAGACGGTACTCGACCGATGGGGAGGCGGTAATGCCCTCTGGCATCGGATGCTGGCCGAGCAGGGATACGTCGTGATGAGCTTCGACAACCGCGGCACCCCCGCGCCGAAGGGCCGGGCCTGGCGCAAGGCCGTCCATCGACAGATCGGCATCCTCGCGCCGAAGGACCAGGCCGCGGCGATCCGGGCCGTTTTGAAGGAGCGGCCTTACCTCGATCCCGATCGGGTGGGTGTCTGGGGCTGGAGCGGCGGCGGGTCGATGAGTCTCAACGCGATCTTCAAGTTCCCCGACCTCTACAAAACCGCAATCTCGATCGCCCCGGTCGCCAATCAGCGGCTGTATGACACGATCTACCAGGAGCGGTACATGGGCCTGCCGGGCGATAATGTCGACGGCTACATCCAGGGCTCGGCGATCAACTTCGCCCACCAGCTCAGGGGGAACCTGCTGATCATCCACGGCACGGGCGACGACAACTGCCACTACCAGGGGACGGAGATGCTCATCAACGAGCTGATCCGCCACGACCGGCCGTTCACGATGATGGCCTATCCCAACCGCAGCCACGGGATCTACGAGGGCGACGGCACAACGCTCCACCTGCGCCACCTGATGACGCGGTATCTCAGGGAGCACCTTCCGCCGGGGCCGAAGCCTCGCGCGGAGCACCAGTGACCAGCTCGCGGAATTCCTCGGGGCAGATCCCCCAGGTTGCGTCGTAGGTCGCTTCCAGGGGTACCTCGAGATACATCTCGGGGTCCAGGAAGAGTGGCATGTCCGGGAGGTTGCCGCCAACACGGAACGCCCCGGCAAAACCGCGGAGCGGCGATCCGGCAACAAAAGAGGCTGCGACGAGGTTTCGGTCAGCA
>DAIDKV010000216.1 GCA_027449865.1 Planctomycetales bacterium | reverse complement strand
CGAGATTGGTCCCGCCCCGAGGACGGTGCTTGTGGACGCTTCAGGGAAGCCG
Organism: Planctomycetales bacterium; assembly: GCA_027449865.1. Taxonomy (GTDB): domain Bacteria; phylum Planctomycetota; class Planctomycetia; order Isosphaerales; family Isosphaeraceae; genus JAKAUH01. The sequence continues at coordinate 25,898 of DAIDKV010000216.1, read as the reverse complement.
TTCGACCTGGCGAGCCTGCGCGGCAGAACCGTCCTGGTCTCGTTCATCTACACAACCTGCAACGGAACGTGTCCCGGCACTACTCAGGCCATGACCCGCGTCCAGAAGGCCCTCGACCAGGCCGGACTCTGGGGAAAATCGTCGGCCTTCGTCTCGATCACGATGGACCCGGCCCACGACTCGGGCAAGGTCCTCCAGCAATACGCCCGGCTCTTTCGGGCCGAAAACCCCGACTGGCACTTCCTGACCGGCCCGTCCGACGAGATCCACCGCGTCATCCGGGGCTGGGACATGTGGGTGAAGCCGCTCCCTGGCGGCGGATTCGATCATCCCTCTCGCGTCTTCCTGCTCGATCCCCAGGGCCACATCCGCGAAATCTACAATCTCGAATTCTTACAACCGAAAACTGTCGTTGAGGACGTGCGCGGCCTGGTCGCTCCAGGACGGAAAAATCCGGATCAATAACACGATCGACGGATTTCCCCGCGACGACGATCCGAAACACGTCCCGACTTGACGCCCGACGCCGATTCGGGATCCTACCACCGACGACACGACCCCCGGCACGATGGAAAACGCCATGAATGGGTGGCTGCGAAAACTGGGTCTCGATCGCCCCGAACTACGGGCCTGGGCGATGTACGACTGGGCCAATTCGGCGATGGCTTGCGTGATCGTCACGGCGATCTTCCCGGTTTTCTTCGCGCGGGTTCCCTGCGCGGGGATGAGCGGCAACGACGCCTCTGGACTCTTCTCGCTGGTGACGACGATCGGGATGTCGATCATCGCGGTGCTCTCGCCGATCCTCGGGACGATGGCCGACTTCAACGGCCGCAAGAAGGGGATGCTCGGCGGGTTCCTGGTGATGGGGGCTCTGGCATGCGCGGGTATGTTCTTCATCCACCGGGGCGACTGGCTGCTGGCCTCGGTCCTCTTCATTCTGGCGAACATCGGGGCCAACGGCAGTTATGTCTTTTACGACGCCCTGCTGCCGCACATCGCCTCCGACGACGAGATCGACCGGGTCTCGACCGCCGGCTACGCCCTGGGGTACATCGGCGGGGGAATCCTGCTGGCGGTCAATCTGGGCCTGATCCTGGCGCCCGGGTTGTTTGGGCTACCGACCGGCGACGGACTGACCTCCGCTCAGCAGTCGCTTCCCTCTCGGCTGGGTTTCGTTCTGGTGGCGATCTGGTGGCTGGTGTTTTCGATCCCGATGTTCCGACGGGTCCCAGAGCCGGCCTCGGGCGGTTTCCCGCCCGGTTATCGAGGGAGCCAGCTCTTCCCGATCGGCGCGGCGATCGGCCGGCTGATCGAGACCGGCCGGGCGCTGGGACGATACCGGCAGGCCATGCGCATGCTGATCGCCTTTTTGATCTACAACGACGGCATCGGCACCATCATGCGCATGGCTCTGATTTACGCCGATGAGAAACACCTCGACGAGAGGGTCACGATCGCAGCGATTGTGATCGTGCAATTCGTGGGGATTCCGTTTGCGTTCCTCTTCGGCGCGCTGGCGGGGCGGATCGGTGCGAAGCTGGCGATTGGGATGGGACTGGTCGTCTACGCGGCCATCTGCGTCGTCGGCTATCGGATGGAGACCGAGCGTGAGTTCCTGATCCTGGCGGCGATGGTGGGGACGGTTCAGGGCGGGACACAGGCACTCAGCCGGTCGCTTTTCGCCAGCCTGATCCCGCGTGACAAAACGGGCGAGTTCTTCGGCTTCTTCGGCACGTTCGAGAAGTTCGCCGGAATCTTCGGACCGGCCGTCTTCTTCGGAATCAACCGCCTGACCGGTTCCAGCCAGGGAGCGATCCTGGCAATCATCGGGTTCTTCGTGGTCGGCGGGCTGCTGCTGGCGTTTGTCGACGTGAAGACCGGCCAGCGAATGGCCCGCGCCGAGGAGGCTTCGGCGCACCCTTGATTCAATCGACGGCCGGCTTGCCACCGGCCGCCGGCCGTCGCGACCAGTGCGCCAGGGTGATCGCCCACGATGCTCCCAGGTAGAGCAGCGGGTAGCCCAGCGAGATCCAGGCGACGGCCATCGTGGTCGAGTCGAGGCGGGCGCCCCGGCTCTCGGGAAGCTGAAGAATCACCCAGACGAGCGCGACTCCCCAGGGAATGCCCAGCAGCGTGACCATCCGGTTGAACCGCCCCGGAAGCGAGGGATAGAGATACTTCGACGGCACAAACGTGAACGCCGCCAGCACGGCGATGATCGCCAGCGAGACCCAGGCGCCGAACGGAAGCGCGTAGAGGTACATCGCGACGACATTCCAGAGCGACGGGAAGCCGAGGAAATAGCCGTCGTCGGTCTTCGCCTGGACCTGGCAGAAGCCGTAAAGGCTCGCCAGGATCGGGAAGAAGAGCCAGGGCTCGTATCCCTCCGGCAGGATGCCGGCACGCCAGACCAGTCCGATCGGCAGGAAGGTATAGGTGAGGAAGTCGATGATGTCGTCGAGGCGCCGGCCGTCGAAGCTGGGAACGGCCTCCTTGATTCGGACCCGGCGCGCGAGGGTGCCATCCGTTGCGTCCACGATCGTGGCGAGGAGCATCAGCAGGAAGGCCATGCGAAAGTCGGCCGCGCCCCCGCGGACCAGCAGAACGGCGATCATCCCCGCGGCCACCATTCCGAGAGCGGTGTAGCTGTGTACGCACCAGCCGAGGAACCGTTGGAGCGCACCAGGCGCCCGATGCTCGCGCGGCACCCGAACCTTCTTCCGCCTCTTCATCTGCAACGGCACGATCGACGCTCCGTCCCATCCGTTCACGACAAGATCCGCGACCCGATGATCGTTAAGATATCACGAAGGACGACCGGCGCGCAGGCCATACCGCTTGCGAACGCTCACCGATCGGCCTCAGCTCGGTGCTCGGGGCGAGTCGCGGGCGACCGGCCGCGGCGGCGGGTCGCGTAGTAGAGGCCGCCGGCGGCGAGAAGTGCGGCCGTCCAGGTTGGGGCGGCGAATCGGCCCCATCGGTCGGTCCCGTAGACCATCGCGCGGGGCCACGAGACGTTCACAACCACCGCCACTCCCCAGACCGCCGCAATCGCGTTGATCGGCAGCCCGAGCCGGCCCATCGAGAACAGCCGGGCGCCGGATCTGTCGTACGACTCGGACCGTCCGAGGCCCCGGAGCCGGTTGACGAGCATCGGCAGAGTGACCATCAAATAGGCGAGGTTCACCCAGACGATCGCGACCGAGCAGAGCGTCTCCACCACCTGCGGCAGGTCGATGTTCAGTATGAGCAGGCCCGACGCGAGACCACCGACGATCAGAGCCGGAAGCGCTGGGGCGCGGGTCCGGCGAGGAACCCGGCCGAGCAGCTCCGACAGCGGAAGGTCATCCTCGCGAGCCATCGCGAACGCCAGGCGGACCGATCCCGCGTGAACCGCCAGCGCGCAGACAAAAACGGCGAAGACCACAAGGGCGAGGAAGAACGTCCCAAGCGCGGGACCGAGCACCTCCTTGACGATCATCGAGAGGCCGCCGTCCATCCGGCCCAGCTCAGGCCGGGTCGGATCAGGAACCGCCAGGATCGCCCCGACAATCAGCAGGGCGCCGGCCGTTGCCGCGGCGGCCAGCGCCTGGAGGATCGCGCGCGGGGCGCGCCGTCGAGGATTCGAGGTCTCCTCGGCGAGCGTCCCGGCGGTGTCGAAGCCGTAGAGAACATAGGAAGCCATCAGCGCGGCGGCGGTCGCCGGACCAAAGTAACCCCACGGACGGCCCGCGCCACGCCCCATCTCATCAAGCAGAATCGAGGGACCTCGTCTCGCGTGTCCCAGCAGCAGAACAATCAGGATCGCCGCGCCGACCAGCTCGGCGATCACGCCGATGTTGTTGATCCTCGCCATCAGGCGCACGCCCGCGACGTTGATGGCGGTCGTCGCGGCGATCAGGGCACAGCCCAGGACAACCGCGTTCCGCGCACTGTCGGCCTTGACCGAGGCATCGCCGATGATCTGAAACGCCCGGGAAACCTGTGGCAGAGGCCCCTGAAGCGCCATCGCGACCGCCGCGAGCGAGACGATCGATCCCGAGAGATAGACCCACCCCGCGAGCCACCCGACCGCCCGCCCGCCGGTGCGCCTCGACCACTGGTAAACCCCGCCCGAAAGCGGCCAGGCTGCCGCCAGCTCGGCGAAGCAGAGTCCAACGGCGAACTGTCCCAGAAACACCGAAGGCCATGTCCAGACGAATGCCGGCCCCCCCGCGCCATAGCCCAGGTAGAACATCTGAAAGACGCCCGTCAATATCGATATATAAGAAAAACCAGCCGCGAATGAGGAGAACCCGCCGAGACTCCGGTCGAGGACGGGGCGGTATCCCATCGCGGCGAGGTCGTGGTCGTCGTTCGGGCGGGGTGCTGGGCTCGTCGACACGATGCGAGATTCCGGGCGATCAGTCCCGGACCTCCGCATAGGTGACGAATGCAATTTTCTTCCCATCAGGCGACCAGCATGGGACATTGATCGTTCCCTGCCCGCCGAAGAACCGGGCGAGGACGTCGATCCGGCGATCCTCCAGCCGCATTCGCCGGAGGGTGACGTCCTTGTTGGCGGGGTGGCCAGAGACGTCCTTCGGGTACGAGAGAAAGACGAGCGTTCGGCCGTCTGGCGACGGGTGGGCGAACCAGTTGTTCGACTCGTCGGAGGTCAAGAAGTGCTGCTGAGCGCCACTGGGTGTCATTCGATAGATTTGCATGGTGCCCGATCGGTCGGAGTTAAAATAGATCCACTGGCCGTCGGGCGAGTATTCGGGCCCGTCATCGAGGCCCTTCGCGGTGGTCAATCGGGTCTCCGTACCTCCCTCAACGGGAATCGTGTAGATGTCGAACTCGCCGCCACGCTGGCCGCAGAAGGCGAGGGTCCGGCCGTCGGGCGACCAGCCGTGCCAGTACGAGGGACCGTTCGGCGTGACGAGCGTTGGCCGACCGCCCTCGATCGGTAGCGTGTAAATCAGCGACGCGTGCCGCCCCTGCGACTGATCGCTGATCGCCAGCAGCTTTCCATCGGGCGAGACGCCGTGGTCGTTATTGCAACGGACGGCGAAACCCGTGTCGATCACCTCGGGACGCCCACCCTCGGCCGCGATCCGATGGAGCCGGCCTTCGCTGTTGAAGATCAGCGTCTTGCCGTCGTGCAGCCAGTTGGGCGCCTCGATCCGCGTCGGGGTGACGTAAACGACCCGGCGATCGGTCGATCCAATCGCCATCGTTTCCAGTGTGCTATAGACCGTCGGCTTGCCGGACGCAGCCACCGATCCGGTCTTCAGCTCGACATTCGAGAAGACCGCCTTCTCGACGGTCTCATCGTCGTGCGAGCAAACGCCCAGGCCGATGTAGAACGGCCCATCGAACGCAATCCGGACCGAGGCGCCCGAGAACCGCATCCCGTCGCCGGCATCAATCCAGAGCCGAACGTATTTCCCGGCCTTCTCCAGTCGGATACGTCGAGGCGCCCGGGCGTTCGCCTGAACCTCGTGCGTGAGGTCGCCCCGGGAGTCGCGGAACTGCAAGGAGGTCAGGCCGTCGCCGTGCAGGGCCGCGTCAACGTACGACGAATCGGCATCGAGCCCCTGCCGGAAGACCAGGCACGCCTTCCGGTGCGCGTTCTTCCCCTCGCCGACGAACGCAATATCAGCCGCAAGCGAGACGTCGCCGCTCTCGATCCGCTTCCAGGCGTAATGGAAGGCGTCGCGCTCATGCCACATGTTGGCCCCGCTCCCGGCGACGGTGTACGTTCCCGAGGCCGGGTCGAACTCCAGCGAGCCGGGGTGCTTCACCTCGCCGACGTCCTGATGCCGCTCGAAAGCTCCGGCGGGCCCGTCGACCGCGGGAATCGCCGCGTTCAGGAGTGCCGCGCCGAGGCCAAGGCTCGCCGTGCCGCGAGGGACCCGGTTCTCGAGCGCCAGCTTGACCCACTTGCCGAAGAACGGGGTCGGCTCATACTTCCAGTCGCGGATGAGGCAGGGGCTGGCGGCCGGATGCATGTCCCAGGCGGTCCAGTCCCATTGGTGATCCTCGAGGATCCTCAGCACCTGTCGCAGCCAGGGCTCCTCCTTCTTTCCCGGCGGCCCGAACTCACTGACGATCACGGGGAGCACCTTGGTGGCGGCCTCCATCTTCGCAAGCCATTTCTCGACGCTGTCTCCCTTGAAGGGATACGAGTGGTTGGCGTAGAGCAGGCCGTTGCCGCCGCGGTCGTCGAGCCGGTAGCCCCTGAGAAAGCCGGTCATGTCGTACGACCAGTCGAGCCCCCCGACCACGACAACGTTCTTCGCGCCGGTCGATCGGACGGCGTCGAGCATCGCCTGCATGCCAACCGCCTCGTATTCGCGATTGTGCCCGTCCTTCGTCTTCTCGGTGACGCGCCCGCCATCTCGCCAGACATCCCAGCTCACGTCGTGGGGTTCGTTGTAGAGGTCGAAGAGAACGGCCGGGTGATCGCGGTAGGTCGCGGCGACCTCCTTCCAGAAAGCAAGGCTGTTGCGATCCGGCATGACGTGCTGGCCGATCTCCTGGCCCCAGACGCCAGCGTCCGACCAGTGTAAATCGAGGATGATGTAGCACCCCCGGCTGGCGCAGAGGTCGACGACCTGCTTCACGAGGTCGCGATAGGCGACCCCTCCGTCCTTCTGATCGGAGGCCTTGCCGAACCACCGGTCCTGGGCGAGCGGCAACCGGACGTGGTTGACGTGCCAGTCGTCGATGGCCACTCTGACCGTTTGAACGATGTGTCCCTCGCCGTTGCTGGACCATTCAAGGGCGGCGGCGTTCACGCCACGAAGCCGGACACGCTCGCCCCTGGCGTCGACGACGTGCGTTCCGGCGACCTTCAGCGGCGCCGGCATCCGTCGGACCTCCTGGGCAACGGCGAGAGTCGTCAACAGCCCAGCCGCGCATCCGGCGGCAATCGCGAGGCGGATCATGGCGAGAGTCTCCTTCACTCGATGGCCCGCGGCAGTCGGAGAGGTCCGTCCGGGATCCCGCGGCGGCGATCCCCGGGCGGATCATCGTACCATCGGATATCGGCGAGGGGCGATGGGTCAGGCACGCGACTTGTAGTGAGGATCAGAGCCCATACCGCGCCCGCCCATCTTCCCTCTGCGGAACGATCGGACAGACCGTCCCGGTTCACAGACGGATCGCACATCGTCCACACGGAAAGAACGGGATAGAATAGCTCGTCGGGCAACCGCTGCGATGATCTCCACCGATTGAGGCCCACCGATGACGTCCCGTCCGCGCCCGGTCCGCCGATTGGCGGCCACCGGCGCCCTGACCTTGCTCGTCCTCGTAACCTGGCGAGTGGCCGCCGGCCCACCGCTGCTTCCCGCCCCGCCGAAGCCGCCGCCAGCCCATCGAAACGTCCGCTACGGCCCGCACGAGCGGAACGTCCTCGACCTCTGGCGCGCCCGGCCGACGCCCGATCGTCCGGGTACTCCGCTGGTTGTCTTCTTCCACGGCGGCGGGTTCCGCCGTGGCGACAGGTCGAGCATCCCCGCGCGGCTGCTCCTCGATTGCCTCGCGGCGGGAATCTCGGTGGCGACCGCCAATTACCGATTCTCGCAAGACGCCCCCTACCCCGCTCCGATGCTCGACGGCGCCCGGGCCATCCAGTACCTTCGCGCCCACGCGAAGGAGTTCGGCATCGATCCCGACCGGATCGCCGCCTCGGGTAGCTCCGCCGGCGCTGGGATCTCACTCTGGCTCGCCTTCCACGACGACCTCGCCGATTCCGCGAGTCCCGACCCGGTCCTCCGGCAGTCGAGCCGGCTCTCCTGTGCCGGCGTGGATGGGGCGCAAACCTCGTACGATCCCCGCTTCATCCGTCAGGTCATCGGCGGGCGGGCGCACGAACATCCGGCGCTCAAACCCTTCTTCGGCCTCGACGACTGTGACCACGGCACACCGAAGGCCGACCATGCCTTCCGCGATGCCTCGCCGATCGAGCACGCAACCGCCGACGATCCGCCCGTTCTTCTCTACTATGCCGAGCCCGACCGGCCGATCCCCGCGGACGCCCGACCCGGCCAGGGCATCCACCACCCGCTCTTTGGCAGGGCGCTCCGGGAGAAGCTTGAACCGCTCGGGGTGTCGTGCGAGCTACGCCACATTGCCGACCTTCCCCCCGGCACCGACCAAGACTCGGCGATGGCGCGCGACCTCACAGACTTCTTCGCCCGAAATCTCCTACCGTAAGTCGGGAATCTCCATCGAGTCACGCCCCGCGGACGAACGGATCTCCAGAAGCGATCCGCTATGAGGCCGGAACTTCCCGTCGATCACCCAGGCGTCGCGGAGCAGCACGAAGAGCCGGCCGTCGGCCGCGAACGCCAGGTCGGACGGGCGGCTCAATCCTGTCGCGAAGGAGCGGACGTCCGACGGATGATCGGGGTCGAGGGTTTTGATCCAGCCCTGAACAAAGTCCATGAAAAAATATCGGCCTCGGTATTGAGGCGGTAAAACCTCCGGGCCAAACGCCCCGCCCGCGATCGAGGCGACCGGGTACGTGTAGATCGGGCCGCGGAACCGCTCGATAGAGGTCTTCCCCTCCGACTCGGGCCACCCGTAGTTGGCGCCTGGGACGCCCTCATTGATCTCCTCCCACCGGTTGTCGCCCACGTCGTTGATGAGAATCCGGCCGGTTCGAGGAGAAACGGCGAACGTGAAGGGATTCCGCAGACCGAGCGCCCAGATCGCCCGATATTTCCCCCTCGCCTGCAAGTAAAACGGGTTGTCCGTGGGGATCGTCCCATCAGGGTTGATCCGGAGCAACTTTCCCTGGAAGGTATCGAGCCGTTGCGAGGGCGAACGGGCCGTCTGCTCGCCGATCGCGATATAGAGCTTGCCATCGCGACCGAAGTGCAGCGCCCCGCCCTGATGCCCGGCCGGCACAACCCCGCCGAGTTTCCGCTGATCGTCTCCGCGAAGCAGGACGACCTCGCTCCCCGGCGCGGCAACATCGCCCCTCGCCGTGAACCGGGCGATCCGATGGTGCGGGTATGGCTCCCTCGCCACATAGGTCACGTAGACGAAGCCATTCGAGGGAAACTCGGGATCGAGCGTCACGCCGATGAGCCCGCGCTCCCACGTCGAATCCACGTCGAGCGAGATGAACGGCTCCGGTAATAACTGCCCGTCCTTGACAACGCGAAGTGTACCGGTCTGCTCGGCCACGAAAACGCGTCCATCCGGCACGACCGCCAGGGCGGTCGCCGCGGTCAGCCCACCGACAACCTTCCGCGACTCAAAGCCGGGAGCCAGCCGAATCGGTCCGACGGCGCCGCTGCCAGGCGTGGGCTGGTCGCGGTCGCGAAGGCTTTGAAGGTAGGTGACCAGATCGGCGAACCGCTCCTGACCCAGGCCCGTCGCCAGGCCCTCGGGCATGATCGAAACCTCGCCGAACTTCCGGGCCGCGATCTCGGCTTTCGCGACCACGCTTTCGCGAGCCTCGGCGTCGACGAGGGTCAGCCGATCCGACGTCTCCGACCGCACCAGGCCGGTCAGCACCCGGCCGTCCTCGAGCGCCAGAACGGTCGGCCGGTATCCCTCGACAATCTGGCGGGAGGGCTCGAGGATCGACTCGATCAGATGCTCTCGTGCGTACTTCCCTCCGACATTCGATAGATCGGGGCCGATGGCCGTTCCCTTGCCCCGAACGCGGTGGCATTTGAGACATCCGGCGCCCTTTGTATCCTCGAAGACCGCCTGGCCTCGCTTCGCGTCGCCACGGTTCGCCATCGCGAACCGACTCAGATCCGTCCGGACGTCGACCGGGGGAGCTGCCGCCAGGAGGATCGCCAACCAGAGTGGAGCCGGCATGAAATCGACCCTCCCTTCATGGGGCCAGCAGGACCTCGTCAACCAGCATGGCAACGCCGTCCTCGTCGTGTCGGCCAGTGACGAGGTCGGCCGCGGCGAGAACCTCCTGGTGCGCATGGCCCATCGCCACGCCAAGCCCCGCGTGTCGAATCATCGGAATGTCGTTGGAATCATCCCCGACGGCGCAGATCTCCTCCGAGGCGATCCCCCAGAGGTCGGCCAGGTGCCGAAGCGCCGACCACTTGCTCGCGTCGACCCGGAGGATTTCGCACATCGTCCCAAGGTAGCGCGAGGTCCGCAGGACAAACGTCTGGATTCGCCCGCCCATCCGCTCCAGCGCCGATCGCTCGAAGGCCGACATCTCCTCATAAGACCCGATCGCGCAGACATGAAACCACGGCTCGTCCCGATCGGGTTCCGAGTCGGACCAGGCCGGATCGATTTCGGCGTGTTCGCGGTTCTTCTCCACATAATCGTCGAACATCACCCGGCCGGTCGGGAAGGCCGGGACCCGGAAATCGGCCTCGGTCGGCGGCCGATCGCTGAAGACGACGCCAGGCTCATCGAAGGTACGGAACAGGGCTCGCACCTCCTCGGACAGATCGGGGGCAAAGTCGGCACGCCAGAGGGTCCGATGATCCGAGGGATCCTTCACGATCGCACCCGAGTTGCAGACAAGCGGCGCGGCGAGGCCCAGTTGCTCGGTGATCGCCCGGGCGCGCCGGTAGCGTCGGCCGGTGCAGAGGACCGGAAGGATGCCCGCACGTGAGGCACGGGCGACGGCGTCCGCCGTCCTCGGGCTCAGGCGTCCCTCGGCATCGAGGAGGGTCCCGTCCACGTCGAGCGCCAGGAGGCGGTAGCGACCGGCCGCCGACGCGGCCTCGCGAAGACTTGTGTATTGGCTCATGATCTCCATCGTAGACCCCTCCGACGCGCCCGTCCACGCCCCGTCGACAGCCGCGCGGGCTTCCCCTAAGATGGGCGGCTCGGGTGAGAAGACGATCCGAGAGGAGGACGCGACGATGGACCTCAAAGCGACGATCTCGGAGGTTATTGGGGCCGAGGCCGACGACGTCCTCGATGTCCCCATCGCCGGACAGATGCTCCTCGAACGCTCTCTCTTCAACAAGGGGACCGCATTCACCCCCGAAGAACGGCGCGAACTGGGCTTGCTGGGGCTCCTCCCGCCCCATCACGAGACACTCGACGAGCAGGTTCGCCGCGCCTACGAAGCGCTCGAGGACAAGCCCTCGCCCCTGGAGAAGCACATCTATCTTCGACAGCTCCAGGACAGCAACGCCACGCTCTTCTATCGCCTGGTGCTCGACCACCTGGCCGAGTTGATGCCGATTCTCTACACCCCGACCGTCGGCCTGGCCTGCGAGCGCTACAGCCATATCTTTCGCCGCCCGCGCGGGCTCTTCATCGCCTATCCCGAGCGCGACGAGATCGAAACCATCCTCGAAAACGCCTCGTCACCGCAGATCGAGGTGATCGTGGTGACCGACGGCGAGCGGATTCTCGGTCTCGGCGATCAGGGTGCCGGCGGGATGGGCATTTCCATCGGCAAACTGGCTCTCTACACCGCCTGCGGCGGCATCCACCCCGGAACCACGCTCCCGATCCTGCTCGACGCCGGTACCAACAACCGTGGACTCCTCGACGATCCGCTCTACATCGGATGGCGGCACGAGCGCGTCACCGGTGACGACTACGACGCCTTCATCGAGGCTTTTGTCCACGCCGTCGAGCGAAAGTTCCCGGGCGTCCTGCTCCAGTGGGAAGACTTCGCCCAGCACAACGCCCACCGACTGCTCGACCGATATCGAGACCGGCTCTGCACGTTCAACGACGACATCCAGGGAACCGCCGCCGTGACGACCGGTGCACTCATGGCGGCGTCGGCCGTCTCGGGAAGCCCGCTCCGCGACCAGATCGTCGCGGTCGTCGGCGCTGGCTCGGCCGGGTGCGGGATCGCCGAACAGCTCGCCGCGGCAATGGTCGAGGACGGCCTTTCCCCGGACGAGGCCAGGGCCAGATTCTACCTGATCGACCGCCCAGGCCTGCTGCTCGACACGATGGACGGCCTGCTCGACTTCCAGCGCTCGATGGCGCAACCAGCGTCGAAGGTAGCCGGCTGGCAGCCATCCGGCGGCGGACCGATCCGCTTGCAGGAGGTTGTCGAGCACGCCCGGCCGACCATCCTGATCGGAACCTCGGGCCAGCCGGGGGCATTTCCCGAACCGGCAATCCGGGCGATGGCACGCCAAGTCGATCGACCCATTCTCTTCCCGCTCTCCAACCCGACCTCGCGTTCGGAGGCAACACCCGCCGATCTCCTCGAATGGACCGAGGGCCGGGCCCTGATCGCCACAGGAAGCCCGTTCGATGATGTGATTCACGACGGACGTCGATATCGGATCGCTCAGTGCAATAATAGCTACGTCTTTCCGGGAATCGGCCTGGGCGTCCGGGCCGCCCTGGCGCGCCGGGTTAACGACTCGATGTTCATGGCCGCGGCCCGCGCTCTGGCCGGCGCCGCACCCGCACTCCACGACCCGGCCGGCGCCCTGCTCCCACCCCTGGACCAGGCACGCGGCGTCGCCCGGACAATTGCCCTCGCCGTCGCCGAGGCCGCCCGACGCGACGGACTCGCCGACGCCGAGGGCGACATCGAGTCGCTCGTCGACGCAAAGGTCTGGCAGCCCCGATACCTTCGCCTCAGGCGGCGGCGCGGGTCCGCCGTATGATGGCGGGGTATCGCTCGGGAGAGATCGGGAACCCGAGGCAGGACAGATCCCCGAATCCCGTTTCCCGACCGCAAATTCCGACGCGTTTCGAGAACTTCGATAATGCCGATGCCGATACCCATCGCGCCCGACGCCCCTTACGAGACGCTGACCGCGATGATTACGCCGGCCATCTTTCTGACGGCCAACGCCTCGCTCATCATCTCGACGTCGAATCGGATGTCGCGAGTGGTCGACCGGATCCGTGTCCTGAACGACCTTCTCGACAACATGAGCCGAGGTGCGACCACACACGACTACGTCGCCGAGCGGGTCGAGCACATCCGCGACCAGCTCCACCGGCTCGAGTGGCGGAACGACCGTATCCGATACGCACTGACAACCCTCTACATCGCCTTCACCACATTCGTGGGGACGAGCCTGGCGCTCGCCTTCGACGTGATGGTCGGCAACCGGCTGATCGCACTGCCCATCGGACTCGCGGTGGCCGGGGTCGGCCTCTTGCTGTTTGCCAGCGTCAACCTGGCACTGGAGGCCCTGGAGGCACTCCGCACCAACCGGCTGGAGATCCGGTTCTACCGCGAGTTGTTCGACCGGAGGCAATCCGAGGGCCGAGGGCCCGATTCCGTCGGCTCGCTCTGACTTCCGCCAGCGCCACCCCTGGCGGCATCCCACACGATAGGTCTCGTCGCGATCGCCGCGGCCGCGCCGGCCGTCCAGGCGTCAATGAGCATCAAGGTGATCACCAGGGCCAGGGCCCAATATCGCGCTTGCATGATCGGCCACCTCCGTCACATCAGGATCCCGCCCCTTGTCGGGAACACCCATCGATCGCGTGGCGACGGCGCCCGACCGCGATCTCGCGACGGCTCTGGCGGCGGTGCCCGATCGATCCCCTCTGATGGAAGCCTAGGCCACGTTGCCGCCGATGTCGAATGATAAGGATTATACGGATTCGCGGGGACAGCCCGCCGGATGGGGGGCAAAGGCATCGTCGACCGGCAGGTAGCCGAGAAGCTCGGCCGCCCCCGAGAGATCCCACCGCGTCCCGTGGTTTCGCGAGACTCCGTGAACCACGACGAACGATCGATCCTCGATCGCCGCCTCCACGGCCGCGTCGAAGAGTCGAACGAGGTCGGTGTTCGAGAGCCAGAGACTTCGGGTCCAGTCGTCGGAGATTTCCTCGGGACGGTTGAATCCGGGCAGGACACAACCAATCCGAACCGCGATGAACGTGAGGTCGAAGGCCATCGCGAGGCTTCGGCCGAGCCGCTCGCCAAAGAGTTTGGCGGCGCCATAAGGCCCATCGGGAATCGGATCGAGGTCCACAGTAATCGGTCCCTCACCGCGATGGCGATAGCCCCCCATCACGTGGCACGAACTGGCGAAGATGATCCGCTCGACCCCCGCCAGTGCCGCCGCGTGGAAAACGTTGGCCATCGCATCAAGGTTGGGGCCGATCAGATCGTCCCAGGAGGCCGCCGAGTCGGAATCGGCCGCCAGGTGGACAACTGTGTCGACTCCGTGGAAGTAGGTGATCCACTCGTCGTCGATCACCGTGAGATCGGCCGCGATCACCTCGTCGTCCTCGTCGTCCTCGGTCCGGTCGATCAGGACGAGGTCATAAACGTCGGTCCAGGAGTCGCGGAGCTTCCTGCCGATGTTCCCACGGGCCCCGGTGATCAAAACGGTCCGAGGCTCGTCCTCGATCGACTCGGCCAGTTCGTTGTCGAGGGTCTCGTCGTCCTCGTCGAGTTCGCTGTCGGGATCGAGAATCGGGAGGTCGAAGATCGGACGAAGGGCGCCGGTCGGGGCGGGGCTCCGTTCGGGCTCGAGGGAAAGGTCGGGGCGCATGGGTCACTCTCCTCGGGCACAGGGCATCGTGCGGGCTCGCGGGGCGCGAAGCCTCGCCGCGATGATCGGGGACTCAGTCTAGCACCGCGCGGGCCCCGTCGCGAGAACCATCCCGCCCGTCGACGCGCCCGAGCCGCGGCGGCCGGGCAGGTTGTTGGCGCGACGCCCCGCGCCCCTTACGATGGCGGTTGAGTCGGAGGCGAAGGCCCGCGGGATCGGACGGCCCCCGACCCGCCGTGGTTCGGGAAGTTCGATTCCTCCGCCTTTCCGACCCGGCGCCGGTTCCCCTCTCGACGACCCTCGATCCAGCATGAGGACCGCACCCGTGCGACACGCCCCCATCGATGCCCAACTCCCACGGCGGGACGTCATTCCTTCGCCCCCACCGGCTCGCCGCCGGTCCCTCCTTCTGCTCACGGCGATGGTCCTCGCCGCGATCGCGACCCCGGCCACCCTCCACGCCCAGGAGGCCAAGACCCGCCCCCTGGCCCGCTACTTCCCCAAGGACGACCTGGTCGTCTACCTCGAGTTCCAGGGTCTCAATGCCCACCCCGACGCCTGGAAGCAAACCGCCGCTTATCAGATGCTCACCGAGACAACCCTCGGCGAGGTGGTGGAAGAGATCGGCGCCCAGCTTTTCGACAAGATCCTCTCCACGGGCGGGGGCCACCGGCTCAGCGGCAAGGACTGCGTCGACCTGATCAAACACGGGGCGAACCACGGAATGGCATTCGGGTTCCACCACCGCCCGACCAATTCCGCCGAGAAGGCCGAGGAAGCGATCTCGTTCACCTACGTCTTCCGCGGCGCGGCGGCAAAGGAGTCACGCGGCCTCTGGAGCCGGTTCCTGGGAGACTCGATGTCCGGCAACGGCGCCCCCTCACTAGAGAAGCGGCTCGGCCGAACCTTCGTCATCATCCCGCCCCTCAAACCGTCGGCGACCAATCCGAAGGAGGGCGGCGAGGCCTGGTGGGCCGAGGGGGATGATCTGATCATCTGCGGCCTGTACCCCTCGGCCATCGACAAGGCGGTCGCCGCGATCGACGGCAAGATCCCCAGCGCCGTGGATCATCCGATCGTCCAGGAACTCTCGAAAAAGGATGGCCGCTTCGTACCCGACGGGTTCCTGTACCTCGACTCCGAGCACGCGCCCAAGGCCGGAATCGCAACCGGTCTCCGCACTTTCCTGAATAACCTCAACGAAAAGCTCGGCATCCGTCGTCTCGCCTTCCGTATCGGTTTCGAGGGCGAGGCGGTCATGCAGGAGGTCCGGTTCACCGCGCCGAAACCGCGCAAGCCGATCCTCGCCCTGTTCGAACAACCGGCCTTCGACCCCAAGGCCCTCATGCCGCTGCCCCAGGGGGTCGATTCGTTCGTCCAGCTCGCGATCGCCCCCAGGGTCCTGCTCGACGCGATCGAGCAACTGGCGCCCGATCAGAAAATCAAGGATCGGGTTGACGAGGTTTCCGAACGGGTGCAGTCGACCTCCAAGATCGACTTCCACAAGGATTTCCTCGACAAGATCGGCCCCCGGATGATCCTCTTCCTGGCTCAGGACAAGTCGGCGGCGGCCGGTTCGGGACCGTTCCAGTCGAACTGGCTCAAGGGACTTAGCCCCACGGCGGGGATGTCCACATCGCTCTTCTCCCACAACAAGCTGACACTCCTCGCGGAGATCTCCGAGCCCCGGATCTTCTCGAGGGCCCTCGAAGCGACGATGAACGCCGTCAATTACCAGCTCCGTAAGGAGACGGCGCTCGCCATGGACAAGCAGGAAGAGTCGGACCAGCCGGCCGACGCCCAGCCGGGCGCCCCGGGCGGATCGCGCGCCGGCGGCGCCAGCCAGAAGTCGAAAACAAAGCGCCGGTCGACCGCGAACCTCGCCCCCCACTTCCAGCCGCTGGCGAACGTCAACGCGTCGGTGGCGATCGGATCCACCGCGATGACCGACAAGCAGGGATATATCTGGAGGACGCCCAGCGACTCGCCGTTGAAGTTCGGCCCAGCCAGCTTCCACCCGGTCATCAAGCTCGACGGAAAGTACCTGGTCATCTCGGTCTCAGCCGATGCCGCCGACGAGGCGCTGAAGATCGCCAGGCAGAAGGACTGGCAGCCCTCGGAGGATGTTCGCAAGGCCAGCGAGCGCATCCCCTCGAAGGTGGTCCTGATGGGGGTGAACGACCCGAAAGAGGTGATGCCCGAGTTGCTCGCCACCCTGCCGATGACGCTCCAGAGCATCATCAACTCGGTGATCATCACGAGGGCTCGGGCCAATGCCCAGGCTTCGGAGGGCGACCCACAGCAGCCCGCCGGCGGTCCCCAGTCGGGCATGCCCCGAAGGGGCGGCCGTGGTTCGGGATCGATGCCGATGGCGATGCCGGGCCAACCCGGTCCTGGGGCGAATTCCGGCGGGGGAAGCGACGCACCGGCCGAACTCAACGTCGAATTCAAGGTGGACTCCGAGAAGCTCCCCAAGGCCGATGCCCTCCGCTCTCGCTACTTCCTCGGCACGATGACTGTCTCGGTCGACGACCAGGAGGTCCGGTTCGCCACCCGGCAGGCCTTCCTCTCCGTTTATGATCTCCTCTTCAGCGCGGGGGCCGTGGCCGGAATCCTCCCCGAAATCCAGAAGGCCCGAGAGAACGCTCGCAAGGCCAAGGAGGCCCAGGACTCGTCGTCCGGCGGCGCGCCTGGCGGTCCACCGAACTCCGGCATGATGCCCGGTGGTCCCGGTGGTCCCGGAATGCCCGGAATGCCGGGCGGGCCGGGCGGCCCTGGTAGGCCGGGCGGCCCTGGCGGACGTCGAGGCGGCCGTGGACCCGGCGGCAATTGATCCCTTCCTCAGAATTCAAGGGTATCTCGCCAGATGAGAGAGCCCCTGTTGTTTCCATACCAGCGGACCGGGCGAGGAAGCCCAGGTCCGCTCCCATGATCCCGTCGGCGACGCCCCGCTCGACGGCCAGACTCACGACGAGCCCAGCCGTGTCCACGAGGCGTCCCGATCCTCTTTGTTCCGAGGACCCCAGGAGGTTTCCATGGAGTTCGTTCACGAAGTGACCGCGTACCTGGAGAACAAGCCCGGCCGGCTCGCCAAGATCTGCTCGGCGCTGGCCCAGGAGAAGGTCGATATCCGGGCCCTTTCGGTCATGGAGACCGACGGACCGAGCGTCCTCCGCTTCGTCACCTCCGATCTTGAATCGACCCGGGCCGTCCTCACCTCGATCGGGACCGAGTACCGGATCACCGAGGTCCTTGAGGTCCCAATGGAGAACCGGACCGGCGCCCTGGCAAAGCTGCTGGAGCACCTGGCCGAGGAGCATATCAACGTCGAGTATGCCTATGTCTCCACAGGGACGACGCCCGGCAAGAGCCTGGGAATCTTCCATACTTCCAACCCCAAGCGCGCCATGCAGGTGCTCGCGGAACCCGCCGCCTCGGGCGATCGTTCGGGTGGCCGTCGTCCGCTCCACTCGCGATGAGTTGAGCGCCTCGCGCCCCTGCGGTTAGACTGGACCGATGGGGATCGGGCGGGCGCGTCGCGTCGCGACGCACCCGCCTGAACCGATCGCCTCGATCGTCTGGTCGGCCCGCGGAGCCTCGCCCCTCGTGAGCAAGAAGCGGAAAGTGCGCGTCGAACTGCGTAAGAACTGGCAGAAGCAGAACCGAACGCGCTCCAACGACCTGACCCGCGAGTTCCGGCGCGACGAGGCGGGGCCGGTCGCCTCGGCCCCATCGAGCGACCGGGTGCGGCCCCGTGGCGAACTCTCGCGGCACCGGACGATCATCGAGGACGTCGACGCGGCCGCTCTCGACCCCAATTCTCCGCACGATGCCGCGGCAACCCTCGCCGTCGACGCGTCGGCCTGCCTTCAGGGGCGGGTCATCCGTATTAACGGCCTGACTCTGCTGGTCCGCGCCGACGACGGCCAGAGCTATACCTGCCATGTCCGCCGTCTGCTCAAGAGCCTCGCGATTGAGGGACGGAACGTGGTCACCGTCGGTGATCGCGTCTGGTTCCGACCCGGCGGACCTGCCGGCGCTGAGGGGATGGTCGAGAGGGTTGAGTCTCGCAAGGGCGTGATCACCCGAGGCTACCGCAACCGTCAGCAGGTCCTCGCGGCGAACGTCGACCAGTTGCTCATCGTCTCGGCGCTGGCCGAGCCGGGGCTGAAGCTCGGACTCGTCGATCGCTACCTGGTCTCCGCCGAGATCGGAGGGGTTCGGCCCGTTGTCGTGTTTAACAAGGCCGACCTCGTGGACATGGCCGACTATCAGTGGGTCGTCGGCCTGTATGCTCAGCTTGGATACGAGACGGTGGTGACCTCGGCCGCCGACGGCCGGGGGATCGACCGCCTTCGCGAACTGGTCTCCAGCGGTGTGACCGCGGTCTCGGGCCAGAGCGGCGTCGGCAAGAGTTCGCTCCTGAACGTCGTCCAGCCGGGGCTGAACCTCAAGGTCCGCGAGGTCTCCGACTGGACCTTCAAGGGAAAGCACACGACCACCACGGCCGAGTTGATCGAGCTGGCCTCGGGCGGCTTCGTGGTCGACACACCCGGGCTTCGCCAGTTCGAGCTCTGGGGTGTGATCCCCGGCGAGCTGGAGGCTTACTTCATCGAGTTCCGCGGCTTCATTCCGCACTGCCGGTTCCCCGATTGCTCGCACAGCCACGAGCACGGCTGCGCCGTCAAGGAGGCCGTCTACTGGGGCCAGATTCATCCCGGCCGCTACGAGAGCTACCGGAAGCTCTACGACCAGCAGCCGCTCCCCGGCGATTGAGGGCCCGCCGATGGGCGTCCGCGTCCTGGCCGTCAGCGACCTCCACGGCGACCTCACCTCCGCCCGGGCCGCCGTCGACCGATACCGGCCCGCCCTGCTCCTCTGCTGCGGCGATTGGGGCGATCCCGGCGAGGTCGACGAGCCTGCATTCCAGGCGCTGATCGACCAGGTTCCAACCTACTCGACCTTTGGCAATCACGATCCCCTGAGTCTCCTGCGCGAGGCCCGCAATCGCGATGGATCGCCGGTTCTGCTCGGGCAGGGCGAGCCGGCCCTGGCAATGGGCCTGGCCCTTGCCTCGATCGGCGGGATCTGGGCCAGCTCGCACAGAAAGCCCTATTACGTGACCGACGCCGACGTCGCCGAGGCTGCCGCCCGGGCTCAGAAGTCGAGGCGAGTGGACATCCTCCTGACCCATGCCTGCCCGGTCGGCCTGGCCGACCTGACCTCCTCGGGCCGACACGGCGGCCAGCGCTGCTTCCTCGACGCGAATCGAACCATCACGCCCCGTCTCCACCTCTGCGGCCACCTGCACCACGCCCAGGAACGGACACTGAGGGACGGCCGTCGGATCCTCAACGTCGGCGCGACACCCGAGGGATCCGTCGTCGTGATCGACTTCGACCCGGATTCGAGAGCCCTCGACGCTCGCCTGGCTTCCTGGAAGGACGGCTGATCCCCCAGGCCCTCAGAGCGGCTTCTGGTCGAGCGTCTCGCTGACCTCCACCCCAAAGCCCGGCAGTAGCACCGACGCGGCCCGATCGCCCCGGCGGAAGACGAGGGGCTCGTCGTACGTCCGTCGCCTCGGACCGAGGACGTAGACGGCGATCGTCTCCTCCTCGGGGTCGACGATCCAGTATTCGCGGATGCCGGCCCGGGCGTACTCGTTCCGCTTGGTGACCAGGTCGTGGCGGCGGTTGTGCTCGCTGACGATCTCCATCGCCAGGTCAACCTTCCGGCAGAAGTTCTTGCCGATCCCGGCCGAGTGCTCGCGGCCGATGAAGAGGAGGTCGGGTTCGCGATACCGACCGGGACCGACCTGGACCTTGTAGCCTGCCGTGACGACGGTGCCGAGCCTCCTCGTCACGACGAAATGGTCCAGTTGCCAGCACAGGAACTTCAGGATCAACTGATGGAAGATCGTCGGCATCGGCAGGACCTCGAGGAAACCATCGGCGTATTCCAGGAGGAGGTTGGTGTCGATGCCGAGATACTCTTCCTCGGAGCAAGCGATGCGGATCGGGAACTCGCGGGCGCGGTCCCAGGACGGATCCCAGGCGAAGACGCCGTCCTGGTCCCTCGGGATCGCCGATCGGGCCGCGGTCGCCATTCTGGATGCGTCTCCCTGGCTCGCCCGACGGATCAACCGTGGCCGTAGCCGCGATCAAAGGCGTCGAGGTCGCGCATGTAGTTGCCGTACGTCGTCCGGAACGTATCGTAGTCGATGGTCCACCGAGGGGCGTCGTCGGTGTGGCGGTGGCAATGCTCCTCGATCAGCCGGTGCAGGAACTTGAAAAGGTGGCGGGGCGTCCGAAGGTTGGCGAGGGCTTCCTTGAGATAATCATCGCTGACAGCGTCGTCGATGAATCGGCGGAGCCTCGGGGCGTCGCCATTGCTCGACGGATCGGGATGGCAAGCCTGCAATCGATCCGAGGCGAGGTCGTAGAGCGAGGGGCCGGTCCATCGGAGCGGCTTGATCATGTTGAGCTTGTCGGGACGAGCCCGGTCGTAAAATTCCTTGTCCTCCTTCTCGAGGTAATACGCCAGCTCGATCGGGAGCAGCAGCTTCACGCCAATGCCGGGGTGGCGGAGGAACTTGTGGTCAAGGAGCGGCCAGATCAGGTCTCGCATCTTCCGGGGGTCGCCCTCGACCTGCTGCGGCTCGTCGACCCGGTCGATCAGCACCACGATCCCCGAGTATCCGAGCGTGTGCAGAACCCCCTGGAACTTGCGAAGCAGCTCGTAACGCTCCTCGGCACCAATCCGGTTTGAGGTCGGCAGCGGCTGGCCACCCAGCTCCGAGGGCTTGAACCAGAGTAGCTCCCACCGGAGCGCTGAGGGGTCGCGATTCAGAACCCGAAGTCCCTTCCGGATGTCGCGGGCGAACCACTCCGCGCGGGCGAGCCGCCATCCCCAGTAAAGCCATCCGGCCAGGATCGGGACCATCAGCCAGGGAAGAATGCTCAGCTTCAGCAACGAGGGGAACAGAAAGATCAGCCCGATCACGAGCATCGTCGTGCCGACGCCGATCTGAAGGTCCCGTCTTGCCCAGAGGGATCGGAACCCGGATCGACGGCGGAGCCGGCTCCATCGGCCGGAGATCGGCTCACCGGTCGAAGCATCGTAGAGCGCCGCCAGAAGAAGGAGGTCTCGCCGCTGGTCGAGGCTCAGCACCGAGAGATCCACCTTCTCATGCTTCAGCAGGTCGATCAGGTGCGTGACCCCGAGCGAGAGGACCGCGTCCATGTGATCGGCAAGCCGCCAGCCGTCGAGGACCTGCCCCATCTCACGGGCCCGCAAGGCCGTCCGGCAATTGTCGAGGTATGGGTTGAAGTCATCATAGGAAATGACGAAAACCCGTTCGCCGGGGTTCTCGCGGTTGTAGCCGTCGAACTCCGACTGGGCCTGGAGCCGAAGCGCGGTCTTGCCGCTCCCCTTCTCGCCGAAGACCAGGGCTGTCGAGGGGTCGGCGGGGCTCCCGAAAAACTTGTTCCAGGCGGGATGATGGATGGTCGCCAGGCATCTCCGCTTGAAGACGGTATCCGTCTGGGCATCCTCCTCGCTGAACGGATTGCCGACGATCCCGTGATGCCGAAAGAAGAGGTCCAGCTTCATCCCTGGCGTCGCCTTTCCTGAAACGATCCCGGCCTCGGGCGTGGACTCCGCGTCCTCGTCGCCGCTGGCCGCCCTGATCCGCCCCGCCGTCTCCCTACTCTCTATTCGTCTTACCTGATTCAGCCTTGAGCCGCAATCGGAGGCGGTTGACCGCCCCGCCGCCCTCGCCGTACCATGCCGATGAGTCTCGACCCATTCGCCGGAGGATGTCCCGATGATCCGTCCCGGACCGAACTTGCGCCAACCGCCTCTGCACGGCGTCCGCTGGATGCTCCCGTTCCTGGCTGGCTGGATCGTCGGATGCGGTGATGCGGCGGTGGGCACCTCGGCGCCTTCGGCACCCGCGATCCGGATCGCCGCCGCGAGCGATTTGCAGGTCGCTCTCCCGAAGCTCGGAGCCGCGTTTCAGGCTCTCCGAGGCGTCGAGGTGCAGCCGACCTTCCTTTCGTCGGGCGTCCTGGCAAGGCAGATCGAGCAAGGCGCCCCGTTCGACCTCTTTCTCTCCGCGGACGAATCGTACGTCGCCCGTCTCGCTCGGCAAGGGACGATCCGGGCCAACTCCGTACGCAACTATGCCCAGGGCTCGCTTGCCCTGGTGATCCATCACGCGGTCAAAACACCCATCTCAACACTCGCCGACCTTGCCCGCCCCGAGATCAAGCGGATCGCCCTGGCAAACCCCGAGACGGCTCCCTACGGCCGCGCCGGCAAGCAGGCGATCCAGCGTTCCGGACTCTGGGAATCGCTCCAGCCAAGGATCGTGCTCGCCGAATCGGTCCGACAGGCACTTCACTATGCACAGAACGGCGATGCCGAGGCAGCACTGGTCGGCCGGGCGATTGCGGACGTCCCGGAGGTTCGGGTCATCGAGGTCGACCCGGGGCTTTACGACCCGATCGTCCAGGCGATGGGGATCGTTTCCGACTCGCCGCGGCGCGACCAGGCCGAGGCTTTCGCCGCATTCATCCTGGGTGACGAGGGCCAGTCGATCCTCCGAAATCAGGGCTTCCGGGCGACCGAATCGAGGGAAGCCACTCCATGAGCGACCTGGCGCCGTTCTGGCTCTCGGTACAGATTGCGGCGATGGCGACCATCGTGATCGTCGCCGCCGGGGTGCCGACGGCCTGGCTCCTCGCCCGTCGCGAGTTCCCGGGCAAGTCGCTGGTCGCGGGGCTCCTCGTGCTCCCGATTGTTCTGCCGCCGACCGTCCTCGGTTACGCAATGCTTCAGGTCATTGGCCGACGTGCCCTGGTCGGCCACTGGCTGGAGTCGTCAACGGGCATCACGCTGGTCTTCCACTGGTCGGGAGCGGTGGTTGCGGCGGCGGTCGCGGCGTTTCCACTCTTCCTGCTCCCGGCTCGGGGGGCGTTCGAGGCGGTCGACCCCGCGCTGGAAGATGTCGCCCGCCTCCTCGGCCGTGGCGAGCTTTCGGTCTTCCTCTCCGTGACCTTGCCCCTGGCCTGGCGAGGACTCGCGGCGGGGATGGTCCTGGTCTTCGCCCGCTCGCTCGGTGACTTCGGCACCACGCTGATGGTCGCCGGCAACATCCCCGGCGTCACCCAGACGGCCTCGCTCGCGATCTACGACGCCATCGTCCTCGGCAACGACTCCGCCCGCGCCGGCCGATTGACCCTCATGATCTCCGCCGTCTCGATCGGGGCCCTCTGGGTCGTCCAGCGGACCCTGCCCGCGGGGAGGCCAACCCGTTGAGCGTCGAGAACGATGGCCCTGTCCTCGATGTCCGCCTCTCGCATCGCGTCCATCCAGGGCTCGCACTGGACGTCGCGCTAAGCCTCGGCCGCGAGGTCGGAGTCCTCTTCGGCCGCTCGGGCACGGGAAAGACCACGCTCCTCCGCCTGATCGCCGGGCTGGCTCGTCCGGAGTCCGGCCGCATCCAGCTCGGCCCGGAAACGCTCTTCGACTCGGCACGACGGATCGACCGGCGCCTCCGCGATCGCCGGGTCGGGATGATCTTCCAGGACGACCGCCTCTTCCCACACCGAAGCGTCGCGGCGAACATCCGGTTCGGCCTGAAGGGATGGCCCCGCGCCGAGGCCGACGCTCGATCGGCCGAGGTCGCCGCGATCTGCGGGGTTGAGCACCTGCTCGACCGATCCCCCGCGACCCTCTCCGGCGGCGAGCGGCAGCGGGTCGGCCTGGCCCGCGCCCTGGCCCCTCGTCCACGGCTCCTGCTCTGCGACGAGCCGGTCTCGGCGCTCGACCTGGCGAGCCGGCACGCAATGCTTCGCCGCCTCCGAGACGTCCGTCGGATCGAGGGGATTCCGATGCTCTACGTCACGCACGGCGTCGACGAGGCGGTAGCGATCGGCTCCCGGCTCTTCCTGCTCGAAGGCGGCCGGATCGTTGGAGAGGGTTCTCCGCTCGACGTCCTGGCAGCCTCACGACGCCCGGATAATGACGTCCCGATTGCGTTCGAGGGACTCCGGAACGTCTTCCCGGGTCAGGTCGCCTCGCATGCCCCCGAGCAAAACGCGACCACACTCCGCCTCGACGAGGGCCCCGAACTGATCGTCGGCCACCTCGACCGCCCCGTCGGCACGACGGTCCTGGTCGAGATCCGCGCGGACGACATCCTGCTTGCCAAGGGCCCCGTCGAGGGCCTCTCGGCCCGCAACCAGATCCCAGGGATCATCGAGCGGATCGTCGCCCGGGGCGCCGAGGTCGAGGCTGTTATCCAGACACTCGGCATCACCTGGATCGTCAGTCTCGTCGCCCCCGCCGTCGCACAACTCGTCCTTCGCCCAGGCATTGCCGTCCATCTAATCATCAAGGCCCGAAGCTGCCACGTCATCGTGCCCGATAATCCGACTTCCTGACCCGCTCGGCAGGCTCCAACCCGACTTCTTTCAACGGCCAGGCAGGTCAGAATGGTTTTCTTTCGTCGTGCGCCTCTCATCGAGCGGCCGAATTCGGGATTTTGTGCCGTTCGAGTGACTTCCCTCCATCGACATCCGGACACTTTCCTCCTTTTTCAGTCGCCGCGTTCTTTTTCCGCGGGGCATCGATTTCTCTTCTCGGAGGAAGAGCCGGCTTTAAAATCGCTGCGAAATGGTCCGCCGTTTGCAGAAAGGAATTTTGGTCACGACGCGGGGCTGGATGAATCCGCGCGCACGATCGGGGCGACTCGACGTGATTTGTGTTGGAAAATCGAACGAACGCAAGGCCTCCCGAAAGCAGTCTCTTCAGGGCGGAATCGTCGGGAGCGCCGGGGTTGGAGATTCTCGGTGGCTGGATCGGACAGAAGGGTCGTCGGCCCTCGGTGAACGGGGTGATTTTCGTGGATCGAGAACTGGAAGGGATGGCCGATCGAGAACCGGACACAGGGGAAACCGATACCTCCTTTCAGGACCTGGTCGAGGGACTGGAAGACATCGGGCTGGCCCTTCTCGATGCCTCAGGACGAGTACGAAGCTGGAACGCCGCCGCCACCCGGATCACCGGGCTCGGTGCCTCGGAGGTGATCGGGCAGCCGATCGACACGCTCGCGAGCCCGACCGAGAAGGCTCGCGCGGGAGGTCTGGCCCTGAGCGGTTCGGCGGTCCGTACCTCGGGTGTCACCGGGAGCGAGCGTGGCTGGCGATCGCGGCCCGATGGCTCGCGATATCGAGCTGAGGTGACGATCACCCCTCTGCCCGGCCCGGCCGGTATTCCTCGGGGTTTTGCCTGGTCGATCCGCGGTCTGAATGACGATGAGTCCCGCGATGACGAACGCGTTCAGGGGCTGGAGGACGAGCTACGCCGATCTGACGACGCCTCACGCCGCAAGGATGAACTGCTCGGCCTGCTGGCGCACCAGTTGCGCAATCCTCTGGCCCCGATGCGTAACGGCCT
>DAIDKV010000215.1 GCA_027449865.1 Planctomycetales bacterium | reverse complement strand
GCGTTACCGTTGGATGGCCGATGTCTCCTACCAACCCGACGCGCCAGCGAGGGTCTTCGAGTCGGAACCCTCGCTGGCGCGTCGGGTTGGTATGAAGAGTCCGCTCCCACCGGCATCGTCCATGCAACCGTTAATCGCTCTAACATCTCGAAATCTTCCCGGCCAGCACGGGTGTAGTTCGATCGTCTGGTGGGGCAAGGAACTCGATCCAAATAGTGGCCGAGCCCTCGTCAGAGCGGGCGAGGGCGACCCGCCCGGGCAGCATCTCGGTGACCTGGCCGCCCCGGCCGTCGGGAAGGTGCAACGCGAGGGAGACGACTTGGCCGACCGCCAGGGCCCGCGGCGACGTCAGGCTGACCCCGGCGAGGCTGATGTCGAAGGTGTGGGCATCGAGCGCGGGCCCGCCGCCCACCGGGGTGATCGTCGCCCGCACGAAGAAGGCGACCTGCTCACAGCGTCTCGCTTGATTCATCGTGGGCCGGGCTGCTCCGAAGAGAGGATCGCGAGGAATGCCTCAACAACGCAAGGGTCCAGATGGGTCCCCGCAAGTGACCGGAGGTGCTCGAGGACGCGTTCCATGGGCCATGCCGGGCGGTAAGGGCGATCGGATCGCAGGGCGTCCCAGATGTCGACAGCGGCAAACATTCGCGCCGCCAGTGGGATCTGCTCGCCTCTTAATCCGCGGGGATACCCGCTCCCGTCCCACTTCTCGTGGTGACCGTAGGGGATGTCCAGCGCCGGACGGAGGAAGGCGATCGGCGTGAGCATCTCCAGTGCGTATTGGGGATGGCGACGCATGAGGGCGGACTCGTCGTCGGTCAGCGGGCCCGGCTTGAGGAGAATGCGATCGGGGATGCCGATCTTGCCGATGTCGTGCAGCAGGGCCCCACGACGAAGATGGACCATCTCTGCCTCGGCAACGTTCATCGCTCGGGCCAGGCGGAGTGTCATCTCCGTGACCCGCCGACTATGCCCTTCGGTCTCATGGTCGCGCAGGTCTACCGCCCGCGACCACCCCTCAATGGTGGCGTCGTAGGCGAGAGACAACTCCAAGGTGGAGCGATGCAGGTCGCCGAACAACTCGGCGTTGTCGATGGCGATGGCCGCTTGCCTGGCCAGGGCCTCCAGGAACTCCAGCCAGTCGGGCTCGGGAGTGAGTGGAGAACGATGACCAACCTCCAGCACTCCCTTGACCCCGCCCTTGGCCGTCAGGGGCACCGCCCAGTAAGTGACAAACCCCTCCGGTAGGGGCGACTCTTCTGGCGCCGTCGATACGACGCGCGGCTTGAAGACATACTGGGTCCGTCGGACCAGGACCGCGCGGCCGGCTGGCCCCTCGTCGAGCCGTTGCAAGTACCCGGGTGCTCCCACGTCCCGATAGCCCTTGCGGACAACATATTCAAGGGCCGGCATCTGCGGGCTACACAGGAGAATGCCTGCGGCATCGACCTCCAGTTGGGAGAGCACCTGGTCGACGACAATCCCCAGCGTCAGCGGCAGGTCGAGGCTGCTGGTAATGGCCAAGTCGATCGCTCGCAAGGCGTTGATCCGTCCCAGCCTGGCTTCCAGCTCGGCGTTCAGGACGAAGATTTCTTGTTCCATAGCGCTTGCGCCCGGTGATGTCCATGCCGATGCCAAGCAAGCGTGCCGGGCGCCCTCGGCTGTCGTAGTGCATCCTCCCCTTACCTTCTATCCACCGGATCGAGCCGTCTGGCCGGGCCAGTCGGAATTGGGTCTCGTAGCTCGATCGGACCTCGATCGCACGGGCAATCGCATGCTCCACACCCTGCCGGTCATCAGGGTGGATGAGCTGTTGAAAGCCCTCGAACGTGCCGTCGAAGTTACCGGGAGCAAGTCCGAGAACCGCCTCACTGTTGTCCGACCAGATCAACTTGTTCGCGGGGATGTCCCAGTCCCACGCCCCCATCCTCGCGGCTTCCAGGGCCAGGCGCAGCCGCTCCTCGCTTTGGCGCAAGGCCTCCTCGGACCGCTTTCGTTCCGTGATGTCGGTGGCGATTCCGCAGACGGCCCAGGGCGTGCCGTCGGTGTCGAGCAGGGGGCCTTGATGACAATCGACGTATGTGGACCGTCGGCGTATAGGGCAACTTCCTCGACTTCGATCGGCACCCGCGCATTCAGGGCCTTCCGATCGTTCCGCCGGTACGTGTCAGCGAGATCCGCCGGGAAGAAGTCGTCGTCGGTCTTGCCGACAATCTGCTCCTCGGACACGCCGAAGTTATCGGCGAACCGCCGGTTGACCATCAGATAGCGGCCCTCGAGATCCTTGAGAAAGATGGCCGCCTGGATGTGATCCATCACGACCCGGAGCCGCGACTCGCCCCGGCCGAGCGCCTCCTCTGCGAGTTTCCTCTCGGTGATGTCCTGGTGGGAGAGGACGACCCCGGAGCAGCCGTCACGCACCAGGCGTGTCACCCGGACCAGGAACCATCGTCGACGATCCGGGGCATGGCAAGAGTATTCGCAGGAGAACTTGGCGCGACGGTCGGCGAGCACGTCCCGGATTCCCTGGGCGACCGTCCTCGCTGTCTCGGCGCCGTGGCCTTGGGCTTCGTCACAGACGGGGAGATACCCGGCGCCCTCACAAACATCGGCCCCAACCGCAGCGTTGGCTGCGGCGAACTCGCGCCAGGGTCGATTCACGGAGACGATCATGCCGGAATCGTCGAGGATCGCGATGTGGTCGGTAAGGGAGTCGAGTACGGCTTCGGAGTGTGGGCCTTCTCCATCGTGGTATCTCCCGGCTACCTGGGACATTGCTCGTGCTCGTATTCTCCTCGGACGAGATCGTTCATCGCCCGGTGCGGATCAGTGTCCTGCCATTTTGGGTGGAAATGTCGATATCAAGGTCGGACAAATCGGTGGCGATAAACTCAAAGTAGATGTTTTCGTCGTCCTCCCACTTCTCGGGATGATAGCCGCCCGCATTGGCTGGCGGATTACCATCCCGATGTCGGTCGAGGGCGGCGTACAACTCGAGGAGAAGACCGAGCATTGGTCGGCCTCCTCCGTCGCGATTCCCGTTGAGGGGACGTGGGTCCGTCTCGTCGAGAGGGGGCAAATTCATGGTGAGGCGTTCCGGAAGTTGTCTGCCGCGTTGCGGTGTCCAGGTCTGCTGAGCCGACGCCCACCGAGCTGAGATCCCCGCACAACGAACGACGGGCACGGTCATGGTGCCTTGACCTCGCGACCTCTCTGCCGCTCGGCTCGCCTTTGCCACCGTGGCTCGCGCCCCAACGGCTCAGACTTGTTCTATGGTAGGGACGTTCTCGGGATCGGCCATCCGGGCAAATACCTGGATTCCGGGCCAAATCCCCACGACTCTCGGCAGCGACCGGGACGTGCGGGGCCCGTCACCTCCGGTCGGCGAGTCCCTCCTGCGGCACTCACTCCTCCAAGGAGATGAGCCCGCGTCGCAGGGCATAACGGACCAAGTCGGTCTGATTCTTGAGCCCAAGCTTCCGCATCAGGCTTGCGCGGTGGTTCTCGACCGTGCGATGGCTGATGTGGAGCCTAGAGGCAACTTCCGACCCGGTCTTTCCCTCGGCCGACAGTTGCAGCACTTCGCGCTCTCGATCCGTTAGCGTCTCGTGAAGGTCGATATGGACCGCTCTGGATTGTTCGATGTAGGCGTCGACGGCACGCTCCGTAACCGGCGGGCTCAGGAAGCGCCGCCCAGCGAGGGCCTCCCGGACCGCGTGGACGAGGTTCTCCTCCTCGCTCCCCTTGAGGACGTATCCCAAGGCTCCGTCCCTGAGCGCCGACGCCACGAACGCGCTGATATTGTGCATCGATAGGACCACGACGCGGGTCTGCGGCGAGCGTTGGCGTATGGTCCGGATGGCCTCCAGACCGCTTAGGCTCGGCAACATCAGGTCGAGGACCAGCACGTCAGGATGCAAGCGCTCGACGATTCGGACGGCCTCCAGTCCGTCACCCGCCTCGCCCACGATGGAGAAGTCCGGCTGGGCCTCCAGGAGGGCCTGCATACCACGGCGCACGACAGGGTGATCGTCGACTAACACAATTGTTGTGATCATGTTCTTAATCAAACTTGAAGTCTGTCAGTGGCAACTGGGCCGTCAGTTGAGTCCCGGACCCCGGACAGGACTCGATGCTCATGTGACCGCCCAGCAGCGTGACGCGTTCCCGCATGCCGGCGAGACCGTTGGATGCTGGCGCTGCCAGGGCGACCTCCGGATCGAATCCGCTTCCTCGATCTTCGATCTGGATGTTCAGCGTGTCCGCGGTTGCCCAGACCCGGACCGTCGCCTCACGCACCCCCGCATGGCGGGCAACGTTCGTCAACGCTTCTTGCGTGATCCGGTAGGCGGTCGTCTCCACTTCAGGCGCGAATCGCCCCTCTATCCCTTCGTGCTTGAAATGGACCAGAATCCCGGTTTGGCTTGTAAACCGCTCGAAGAGCGTCAGCAGCGCGGGCAACAACCCGAGTTGATCGAGGGCCGAGGGTCGCAGGTCGAACGAGAGCCCCCGGATCCGCTCCAGGAGTTCATCGACGATACCTCGCACCTGCTCACATCTCGCCTTGACCTCGCCTGTCGGCAGATCTTCCCTGGATTGTACGAGTAGCCTGAGACCCGTCAATGCCTGGCCGATCTCATCATGAAGCTCGCGAGCGAGGTGGCGACGCTCGGACTCCTGGACTCCGATCAACTGTCGGGAAAGAGCCTGCAAATTTCTGAACATGGTCTCACGCTCTTGGAAATCCACGCGTGCCCGTTTGAGTTGCGCAATCCACCAGGCGACCCGCTTCGCCTTGAACTCGGCGGTCGCATTGGGGGCGGGGAACAGGACCAATTCCGGCGGCTCGTAGTAAGGGTTCGGGCAGACCAAGGCGCCGAGAACGGCCACCGGGTGCGTCAGCAGGACGTCGTGAATGTAGGACAGGCCGAAGCGAGAGTGGTCGTACTGGCAGAGGATCACCGATCGTCCTCCTGCCACGAAACGGTTGAGCATGGCCTCGTACTCGATCAACCGGTCGCAACCGGGCTCTGGACCCAGGGCCCAGGTCATCTCACTGGCGAACCGCAAGCCTGAGAATCCGTCCGCGAGCGCCTGGGCCTCCGCCTGGCACAGAAAGCCCATCATCGCCTCGGGAGCGAAGCTGCCCCACCGGAGGTACGAATCCCTCTTGGTCAGGAGCTGTAACCGCCCCCGCTCGCACTCGCGAGCGACCTCGATTCCGGCGGCATTGAGGGCTTCGACGAATCCTCCGACGGCGTCGTCCGAGGCGTAGACACAGCGATCTCCCCGGCTCAACCCGTCTCTCACGAAGGGCACTGCGACGGCCATCCGCTCCAGGTCGCTGCTATAAATATGGCAGATGTGATCGCCAGGCTTTAGCTGGGCGAGTTGACGCTCCAGTTCGTCTGACACCCGTGTATTCCTCTTGTAAAGATGATCGGTGGTGTCTCAACGTCGTCGAACGCACGGCATCGTGATCCGTTCCCCCATTGACGCTCGACTGGCCAGGGCCGCCACCATCGTGCCGAACTCCATATGGGTCAGGATCTCCAAAACAAGGCCTTTCTCCCTCCGATTCTCGAACGTCGCTCGGCCTTGTGTCTCACATCTCCTTCAGATATTCGTGCACGAACAGGACCGCCATCGACCCCTCGCCGACGGCCGAGGCGACTCGCTTGGCCGAGCCGGACCGGACGTCGCCCGCGGCAAAGACGCCGGGGCGGCTGGTCTCCAGCAGGTGGGGCTGCCGGCGTGCCGTCCACGCCTCGGAATGCTCCATGGAGGCCCCGGTCCGCACGAATCCCTTCTCGTCCTTCTCGATCTCGCGGGGGAGCCAGTCGGTCCGCGGCGTCGCGCCGATGAAGCTGAACAGGGCGGGGGCCTTGATCGTCCGCGCCTCGCCCGACTTGTTGACGACCTCGACCTCGCGGAGGCAGCGGTCCCCGGACATCCGCCGGACCTCGTTGTTGAGGACCACTTCGACGTTGGGGATCTCCTCGATCCGCTTCGCGAGGTACCTCGACATCCGCTCGTAGAGGTCGCCGCCGCGGACCACCAGGTACACCTTGCGGACCTCCCCGGAGAGGAAGACGGTGGCCTGGCCGGCGGAGTTGCCGCCGCCAACGACCACGACGTCCGAGCCCTTGCAGAGCTGCGCCTCGACGGGGGTCGCGGCGTAGTAGACGCCGCATCCTTCGAACCGTTCGCATCCCTCGACGCCCAGGAGGCGATAGTCGGCCCCGGTGGCGATCAGAAGGCACTTCGCCGAGACCGTCTCGCCGTTCTCGAGGTGCAGCACGGCATACCTGTTGTCGAACGACAGGCCCGTGACCGGCGCGGCGACGGGAAGGTGGGCCCCGAACTTGTTGGCCTGCACGACGGCGTTCTCTGCAAGTTCGCGGCCGGTGATGCCGGTGGGGAAGCCGAGGTAGTTCTCAATCCGCATACTACGACCGGCCTGACCCCCGGGCGCCTCTCGCTCCAGCACGACCGTGCTCAGCCCCTCGGAGGCGCCGTAGACGGCCGCGGCCAGACCCGCAGGACCGGCCCCCACCACGGCCAGGTCGTACACCGTGTGCTGGAGCGGCCGGCGGAGGGCCAGGGCATCTGCCAGCTCCTCGTTCGAGGGGTTGCGCAGGAGCAGCTTGCGGCCCCAGGCGACGACGGGCGTGTCGGCCTCGGTCAGCCCGGCCTGCTCGAGAAACCGCTTCACCTGCGGGTCGTCCTCCAGGTCCTTCCACGTGAACGGCACCAGGTTCTTGGCCAGGAACTCGCGAACCCGGAGGGTTCCCCTCGAATAGCGCGACCCGATCACGCGCACGCCCGTGAAGTGCCCCATCTCGTGGAGGAGGTGGCGTCGGGCCATGAAGGCCCGGAGGATGACGTCGCCGAGGTCGGGGTGGACGTTCATGATCTCACGCAGGGCCTCGTTCGAGACTTCGAAGACGTCGCTCTCGCCCCGGCCGACGCCGCTGAAGATCGCCGAACCCCCGGTCAACTGCGCCACCTCGCCGGTGAACTCCCCAGGCCCGAGGGTCGCGACGACCTTCGGCTCATCGCCCGCGTCGTCGACAATCTCGACCGCGCCGGTCTTGACGACGTAGAAGTTGCAGTCGCATTGGCCGGCCTCGAAGAGCTTCTCCCCGTCGCGAAAATGCTTGAGCTTCGACAGAGGGCAGACGTCCAGTAGGGCGAGCTGGGCCTTGTCGAGCCGGGGGAAGGCGACCGCGTCCACATCGTCCTGGGTCATTTCGGGACCTCCGCTCGGGACACCCGGATCAGGATCGCATGGGTCGGCTTACCGCGTCGAGAGCCCGCGCGGGAAGGCCACATCGATCCGCGATACCACCGCCTCGGTCAGAGGGTCGAGCACCTTGATGGATGCCATCGCCGCCTCCTCGCTGCACAGCCGGCTCCATTGCTACTCTTGACGACCTCAGGGGAAAAGGAAAGGGGGCTCTTATCAAGTACCTTGGAAATCTCCTGGACGTTGATCGACATCCGCTTCCCGTTCGAAGTCTATGGGTTGATCCCACCGAGAGGTGGACTCTCGATCGAGGCCGTCTGGGGTGGGCTCCTCTTACGCGACCATTTCCAGCCCGCAAAGGAGGTCGTCCTGACGGACGGCCCCAGGCGGTTGCCGGTCACGCCACCGATGTAAAACGAAACTTTCAGGAGGGTTTCAGCAAGCGTGAGATCTCCAGGAGGCTCGGCACCAGCAGGACCTCCGTCCGCCGGTTCCTCGATGAGCCGTCACTCCCAGGTCCTTGGCGGACGATTTTGTCCGTTCCGAGGAATGACCTCCATGACGCCTCCGGGCCCGCTCGACGCGCACCGCGATCCTCAGCTCGGCCCGGCCCCGGCTCGATCTCCCGCCTCGGACCGCCTCGGCCTCTGTCTTCGCACGGTCGCGCAACGCCTCGGCGATCGGGCTCGGTCTTCCACAGGCCCAGCATCTGGATCAGCGGCGTGATGCCCTTGCCGGAGAGGGTCCGATGGACCTCGTCGCTGTCGGCCGCCCTGTCGTAGGCCAGGGTCTCGATCCGACCCGCCAGCAGGTTCGCCTTGGCCTGGCCCAGAGTCGTCGGCAGCGTCTCACCGTCGCCCGCCCTGGTGTCGGTGATTTCGTAGGACAGCACAACCTCGTGCTTCACATCTACCAGCAAGTGCCGCTTGAAGCCGAACCACTCGACCACCTTGGTCACCTTCCTCTCGGCATCGTGAGATTCCTTGCGGCCGCCGCTGGCCTGGGGCAAGCCCTCGCGACCCGCAAGACTACGCCACCCCAAAGGACAGGGACGAGGTCGTCGATGCGACCCTTGCCCAAGCCCGGCGGAGCGAGTCGAGGAGCTGGCCGTCGGGCAGCGTGGCGAGGAGATCCTTGATGGTCTGGAGCGAGAGGCTGTCTTCGAGGAATTTCCAATCGAACAGCGGCTTGGCGGGGTGGAGGATCATCGTGGCCGGTGGACCCACGGGTTGGAGCGAGGGGATGAAGGACGCTACAGATAACTGCGCAACAAATCTCCGCGACATTGGCGGCGTGGTCAAAAAATCGTGTCGCGGGGGGCGTTGTCGAGCAAAATCCTGAGAAAATCGACGGCTCCTGGAGGAAGGCTCCCGGAGCCGCCGCGCGGCACCCTTAATCTGTAGTCGTTTCCGCAGCGCAACCGACTCCGTGCTCCATGGGGTTGGTTGGATTCGCGGAAGGTGTCGGTTATCATCGCGAGGGGATTGAGAACCCGATGTTCGGGCGAGTGCCATGCGGCCTATTTTCCCCTATCTGCGGGCGCCTTCGCGGCTCCTCCTTTATTTTCGGTTCCTCCGGTATTTGCTCTGGGAGTTCCGGTGGCCGGTGCTGGTCTTTGTCGGACTGGTGCTCGGCGGCGGCTGGGCCCTCCATCGCGGGTACGGGAGCGATCCGCTCAGCTACGCGCGCGCCTGCCACGCCGTCTTCCTGATGATCTTTCTGGAGTCGGCGCTCGATTTCCCGGACGAGTGGTATCTTCAGCCGCTGTTCTTCCTCTTGCCGATCGTCGGCCTGGGCGCGATCGCCGATTCGCTGATCCGGCTCGCGATCCTGATGTTCAACCGGAAGCAGAACCTGCCGGAGTGGAATCGCATGCTCGCCGCGCTCTGCCGCCACCATTTCGTCGTGATCGGGGTCGGCAAGGTCGGATACCAGGTGATCCTCGGCCTGCACGAGATGCGCGAGAGCATCGTCGCGATCGAGATGTCGGCAGGTTCGCCGTTCCTCGGCGAGCTGTTCGACATGGGCATTCCCGTCATCCAGGGGAACGCGCGCATGCTCTCGGTGCTCGAGCAGGCCGGGGTCCGGCGCGCCCGGGCGGTGATTGTATCAACGAGTGACGATTTAACCAATCTCGACGCCGCGATCACCGCCCGAGAGCTCAACCCCGAGGCCCGGATCGTCCTGCGTCTCTTCGACGAGACCCTCGCCACGAAGGTCGCCGGCGCGTTTGCGATGCCGACCATCTCGACCTCGCAGGTCGCCGCGCCGGCGTTCATCGCGGCGGCCACCGGACGGAAAGTCTATCAGCCCCTCCAGCTCGCCGATCAACAGGTTCACCTTACCGACCTGGTCATATGCCCGACCGGCCGGCTCGTCGGCCGGAACGTCGGCGAGCTTCAGACCGATCGGCGGATCAACGTCGTGATGCACCAGAGCCGACGGACCGGGATTGTGAACGTCAATCCCGACGGCGAGATCGTGCTCGCGGCCGATGATACCCTGCTCGTCATCGCTCCCATGGGACCGATGCTCGCCCTCGTCGCCATGAACCAGCCGAGTTCCGAAGCGACGATCGGTCGTTGATATCGAGCGAGCCCCCAGAAAATCCAGGGCAGGATTCGATGGGTGAAAAATTTAAGGCGTGAAGACTCAAGGCTGTCTTTTGACGGAGTGGGCGAGAAAAAGTGCCACTGAGTGTCACTGGGTATCAGATGGTCGGCGGCGTGGTCTGAAGGGGTGGCCTGGGCGCGGCGGCGAGCAGTTCGAGGAGGGCGTCGGGGTCGACAGGCTTGGTGATGTGCGCGTCGAAGCCTGATTCGATGGCCTGGCGTTTGTCGGAATCCTGGCCGTAACCGCTGACGGCGATGATCAGAGGTGATCTCTCTGCGGGCTCGGTCCGAAGCTGGCGGACGACCTCGTAACCGCTCATCTCGGGGAGGCCGACGTCGAGCAGGACGACGTCGGGCTGGTAGATCCGGAAGGCGAGCAGCGCGGCGGGCCCGTCGTGAACGACGCGGGTTTCGTGGCCTCGGTGTTCGAGCAGGATCTGGAGGGTCCGGGCCATGTCGTCGGAGTCGTCGACCACAAGGATGCGGCGGCGGCCATCAGGGACGGATCGAGGTGTTGGAGAGGGTGCCTGTGTGTCGGCGTCCTCGGCCAGAGCGGGGAGTCTGACCTCGAACTCGGCGCCGGTGCCTGGTCCTTCGCTCCGGGCCGAGACCCGGCCGCCGTGCATTTCGGCGAGGCTTCGGACCAGGGTCAGGCCGATTCCCAGGCCGCCCTGCGAGCGGTCGAGCCCGCCCTCGGCCTGGGTGAACAGATCGAACATTTGAGGGAGCAATTCGGGGGGGATGCCGATCCCGTTGTCGCGAATACGGATGACCGCCTCGTTGGCCTCTCGCCCGGCCGAAAGGGAGATCGACCCGCCGCGTGGGGTGTACTTGGCGGCGTTGTTCAGCAGGTTGACGAGGATCTGTTCGAGGCGGGTTGGGTCGGCCTCCAGTTGGATCGGGCGAGCGGGCAGCTCGATGGAAAGCGAGTGCCCCTGCGCGGCGACGAACGAGCGCACCGATTCGAGGGCGTGGCCGACCGAGCGGGCCAGCTCGATCCGCTCCTTGCGAAGGTGAATCCGGCCCCGGGTGATCCGGCTCACGTCGAGCAGGTCGTCGACAATCCGGGTCAGGTGGTTGAGCTGCTTCTCCATGATCCGCTTGATTTGCTCGATCGATTCGGCATCAACATCGGGTTGGAGAAGGATGTGCAGACCATTGCGGATCGGCGCCAGGGGGTTGCGAAGCTCGTGGCCGAGGAGGGCGAGAAACTCGTCCTTGCGGCGGTCGGCGAGGCGGAGGGCCTCAGCCTGGCGCTGGAGGGCCTCGGCTTGCTGCTGGAGTTCCTCGCGAGTCTTCTTCCGCTCGGTGATATCGAGGTTGACACCGACCCAGTAAAGGAGTCCGTTGGCGGTCTCGGCGAGCAGGCCGCGGGTCCAGACGGTGCGCTCCTCGCCGTCGTGAAGCGGGAGGGTATACTCGGCGCTGAAGGGCTCGCCCGAGGCCCTGCATTGCTCCCAGGCGCGATCGACCCGTTCGCGCGTATCGGGCGGGAGGAAGTGAAACAGGCCCCGCTCGCGAAGGGCGCGAAGGTCGGTCCCGAGCAGCTTGAGGAACGAGGGGCTGACGTAGAGCGGCTGGCCCTGGGGGTCGGCGTGCCAGACGCCGAACGGGAAGCACTCCTCGACCATGCTCCGGTAAGCGCGGCCGAATTGCTGGAGAGCGTAGATCTGTTCCTCGCCCTCCTCCTCGACGACCAGCGCATCGATCTCACCCTGGCGGATGGCGCGGAGAATCTCCTCGGGCTCCTCCAGCCGGGTTCGGATCTCGTCGAGCGCGGACCGCAGTCGGGAGTTCTCTCGGCGGAGCGACTCGATCTCGGCCCCCACTTCCGTCCCTTCGTCGGCGCTGGATCCGGCCATCGAACGTGCTCTCCCGTCAGTCGATCGGTCGACGCGAAGTGAAGGTAGAAATCAATCTCGAGCCTTGAGATCCAGACCAACGAGCATGCGCTCGGCGTTGCTGAGGTCGCCGATGATCCGACGGAGTGGCTCGGGAAGGCGGCGGACCAGAGTGGGGATCGCCACGATCTGGTCGTCCTTGGCGAGCCGGGGGTTTTCGAGCAGGTCGACCACCTCGATCTCGTACTGGCCGGGCATCCGTTCCTCGCAGAATCGGCGGAGGTTCTCCAGCGCGGCCACGCACTTGGGCGAACGGCCAGCGACGTAGAGACGGAGCCGCCACGGCTCACCACCCTCTGGCGCCACGCCCTCGGACATCATCGATCCGGGATCGTCGCTCATCCTGGTCCCCCTTCGCTGCGGTCGGAATCGGCCCGACGGATTCGAGCCATATCATTCCTGTCCTGCAAGAGCTGCGCCTCGCGGCCGTACGACTCCTCGACAGCGCGCAGCATTTCCTCCTCGCCGACCTCGATCTCGGAGCGCAGGGCGGCGATTCGGGCTTCGAGTTCGGTCCGGCGGCGTTCGAAGTCGCGTCGCTTCCGTTCGACTTCCTGGCTTCGGAGCAGGATCTCGGCTCGCTCGCGCGCTTCCTGTGCCAGGCGAGCCGAGCCGGTCAGCACGCGATCGGCGCCGACGTAAACGTCGACGAGCTGGATTCCTGTCGGTGTGATGACGAACTCGCGGACCTGGTTCGAATGCGGTGTTCCGCGTGCCTTCATCACGTAGAGGACACGGTTTCGCTCGCCGTTGGATTCGGTGTCGCGCAGGAGCAACCAGGTGTCGATCAGCGACGAGATCATCGTGTCGGTCGACTCGGCACGCGAGGCTTCACCGCCGTGAGTCAGGCTGGTGAACATCGCGGTGACCTGGTGGAGCTTCAGGTAATCGACGAGCCGGATAAGCATCAACTTGATCTGCTCGGTCGAGCCGACCGAGACGAAGTTGGTGATCGGGTCGAGAACGATCACCTGGGGCCGCGACTCGCGGACGATCCGGAAGATGGTCGCCAGATGGGCTTCCAGGCCCTGCGCGGTCGGCCGGGCGGTCCGAAACATCAAGAGGCCGCTGGCCAGGTGGGGCGCAAGGTCGATCCCGATCGTCTGCATGTTGCGAACGATCTGATTCTGGGATTCCTCAAACGCAAAGTACGCCGCACGCTCGCCTCGGCGGCAGGTGGCCTCGACGAAGGTGGCGGACAGGCTGCTCTTGCCTGTCCCGGCGGTCCCCGAGATCAGGACGCTGCTCCCTCGATAGAAGCCCTTGCCGCCGAGCATCGCGTCGAGCCGCTCCAGGCCGGATGAGACCCGCTCTCGGCTGACCTCGTGGTCAAGCCCGACCGAGGTGATCGGCAGGACGTCGACGCCGCCCTCGTGGATCAAAAACGGGTACTCGTTGGTCCCGTGGCTCGACCCCCGATACTTCACCACCCGAAGCCGTCGCGTCGAGACCTGATCGGTGACGCGGTGATCGAGCAGGATCACGCAGTCGGAGACGTATTCCTCCAGCCCGTGGCGGGTCAGGGCGCCCTCGCCCCGCTCGGCCGTGATGATCGCGGTGACGCCTCGGTCCTTCAGCCATCGGAAGAGCCGACGCAGCTCGGCACGAAGAATCCCCTCGTCGGAGAGGCTGCCGAAGAGGACCTCCAACGTGTCGAGAACCACCCGGCGGGCGCCAACGGAGTCGATCGCGAAGCCGAGTCGGATGAAGAGCGCCTCCAGGTCGTACTCGCCGTTCTCCTCGATCTCGCTCCGCTCGATGTGGACGTAATCGACCGAGAGCTTGCCGCGATCGACCAGATCGTCGAGGTCGAAGCCGAGCGAGCGGACGTTCTGCGCGAGTTCCTCGGCCGTCTCCTCGAAGGCGATGAAGACGCCCGGCTCGTCGTACTCGACGGCTCCCTTGACCAGGAACTCCATGCTGAAGAGCGTCTTGCCGCAGCCGGCCGTCCCGCAGACGAGCGTGGGCCGACCCCGGGGCAACCCGCCGTTCGTGATCTCGTCGAGCCCCGGAATCCCCGACGGACATTTCGCCAGCGGCTGGCGGTCCGCCTCGATCACCTTCATCATCGGCCCCTCGAGTGACTCTCCTCTGGATGCAACAGCCCGGGGCCGATCGACGCGAGCGGGACATGGTCCCACGCACCGGTCCTTGATCTTGCGATCGAAGGGTGACCGGGTGCGATGCGATCGGGCGGATGGAAGAATCCATTCTATCGGGAGAGACCGTGAATTCCAGGCGAGAAGATCCGGATTCGGGGGGAAGCCTGAGGCGCCGGGATCGCATCGCCGGTCGTCATCCCGGCGCGTTCGGGCCGGCGGGCGGCCTCGGCTTCAGGTCGCTCCACGAAGGGAGCGTCGCCCGGATCTCGACCGGGACGCCGGTGTCGACTTCGAAGACGTGGTCGTGCCTGGGCGACTGCCTTTGCAGGCCGCTCCGGTCGCCGAGCTTCCATCGACCGTCGGGAAGGTTGCTGAACCGGAACCGCCCCTGGTCGTCGGTCTTCGCCTCGGCCTCGAAGCCGAACCGCTGCCCCTGGACGAATCGTTCTCGCTGGGCGTAGACCTCGACGCCCGGGATCGGCCAGCCGGTCTTCGCGTCGAGGACGCGGCCCTCGATCACGTGCCCGCGCTCCAGGCGGATCTCGGTGGACGCGCCGCCCGGGTGAAGTGGGGCCTCGGCCGGCTGGTAGCCGACGCGGGCGTCGACGAACGCCTGATAGCCCTCCAGTTCCCGGCTCAGGCCGTCGAACCGGAAGCCGCCGTCGTCGCCCGTCCGGACGGGCGGGCTCCAGGTTGTCCCAGCGATCGGGTGGTCGAGCCTCAGCGTGACCGGCATCCCGGCGATCGGCCGGCCCTCGGCGTCGAGCACGCGGCCGGTCGCTGTCGCGGGCGTGGCGAGTCTCAGTTCGGTCGTGTGGGTGGGATGGGCGTCGTCGAGCCGGATCGGCGGGCTGACCTGTACGTTGTGACTTTGCGAGGCCGAGATCGCATAGACTCCGCCGATCGGGACCGGCGAGACGAAGAAGCGGCCCTCGGCGTCGGCCCGGAGGTTGTTGAGGGAGAACCGGGGAAATTCCGGGCCCTTCCGCGCGGGCGGCGGCTCGATCGTGTGGCAACTGAGGCTCACCTCGCCGAGCGATGGCCGGCCGTCGGGGCCGAGCACCCGGCCGACGATCGCCCCCGCCGGCATCGCGGCGTTCTCGACGATCTGCTCGCCCTCGCCGGGTTGGACCTCGACGTCGTACCTGTCTGGGAACCAGTAGCCGGGCATCGCGACGTGGTCATACATCACGGTCCCGGGAGCAGGGGCGTCGAGCGTGGCCCGGCCGTTTTCGATCGCGAGGTCGCGGTGATCCGTCGCGCTGAGATCTCCCTTCGGAGCCGCCTGGACGTGGATTCTTCCCGGCGGCGGGGGCGAGCCGTCGGGCGTCTTCAAGACCAGGACGACCCGCCGCCTCAAAGGGCCCTTGGAGGGCGCGACACCCGACAGGTCGAGAGTGACCGAGGTTTGCGGGGCCTTCAGTTCGACGTCAAACGTGCGGTCGCCGGCCTGCACCTGTGCCGGACCGGGTAACAGGCCGCCCACCTCGAAGCGTCCCTGGGCGTCGGCGGTCGTTCCTTGCTCGAGTCGGTATGGCATCGGTCCTGGCACGATCTGTGAGACGCTGACCGACCCGGGTCGAGGGGCCTTCCCCTCCAGGATCGTCCCCCGGAGCGTCCGCTTCGGCGCGAGCGTCGCGCGAACCTCGTTCGCCTGGCCGGGGACCACGCCGGTGATGAACCCACGCATCCCTGTTTTCGAGGTCTCGGCGAGGAAGAGGTCGTAGGTCGTGCCGGTCCGGAGCGTGTCGAGGAGGAATCGTCCGTCGCGGTCGGAGGTGGCAAGAAGCGGCCCGATAATGCCGTGCTGGAAGGAACCTTGGCCAGACCGCTCGGCGAGAACCCGGACCTCGGCGCCGGCGACCGGCTTCCCGTCCGGCCCGACCGCGAGCCCCCGGACCGGGAGCGCCCGGTTGAGCGAGAGCGTAACGGCCTCGGCTGGCGTCGGCATTGCCCGGACGTCTTTCGTCGGCTGGAAGCCGTGGGCCTCGGCCGAGAAGCTGTAATCCCTCGCCAGCGCGTGAAGGATCGTCGCGAGGCCCTCGCGGTCGGTCGTCCACCCGACCGACGCGCCGACCCAGCCGACGCCCTCCAGGTTGGGAAAGGCCGAGACCCGGGCGCCGGCGACGGGCTTGCCGCCGGCATCGGTCACGCGGACCCTCGCCGGGAAGCCAGCTTCCAGACGGATCGCGATTCCCTCGACGGTCTGCCCCGGACGGACCTCGATC
Organism: Planctomycetales bacterium; assembly: GCA_027449865.1. Taxonomy (GTDB): domain Bacteria; phylum Planctomycetota; class Planctomycetia; order Isosphaerales; family Isosphaeraceae; genus JAKAUH01. Next base: position 14,626 of record DAIDKV010000215.1, on the reverse strand, counting down.
GGTCCTGCGAAAGCCGGCGCGTGGCCCTCCGGATTGAGCATCAGCCAGGTCGTCCCCGAGGGGACCTCGACCGAGAACCCGTCGCGGAACTCGCCGAGCGTCTGGCCGTACCCTCCGCCGTCGGGGCGCCTCGTCTGCGAGTAGAAACGGACGGGCTTCGCGAGCGGCCGGCCCTCGGGCGTCCGGATCGTCCCCTTGATGGTCCCTCGGCCGCCGGCGATCCCGGCCTGGGGGAAAAACTCGGCCTCCGCCTTCCGGACGAGCTCGACCCGCTCGGCCGGCGAAAGGGCCTGCGCGGCCGCCCGGACCGCCGCGTCGGTCCCTCGCCAGAGCATCGTCAGCACGATCGGCCCGCCGACCAGCAGCAGGACCAGGCCACTGATCGAGACCCGGACCGAGGGACGATCGCCCGGCCTGAGGATGCGTCGGATCCGCTCCAGCAACATCCCCGCGCGGCCGTCGCCGCCGATCGCCGCGACCACCGATGCTCCTGATGTCCGCCCTGCCCACTCGGCCAGCGATCGCGAGTAATCCAGCGGGCGGCCCGTCAGCCGAACGGCCGACGCGTCGCAGCACGCCTCGCGCTCCAGTCGGGCCTGCCGGCCCAGCCACCAGACCATCGGGTTGAAGAACAGCAACGATTCGACCGCCATCTGCGCCAGGTTCACCAGGTAATCATGCCGACATATGTGCGCCAGCTCGTGGATCAGGAGGGCGCGCAGGGTCTCCGTCGGCAGGCCGGTCATCGCCGAGGCCGGGATCAGGAGCGTCGGCCAGACAATTCCCATCACCGATGGCCCACCCGCCTCAACCACCCGGATCGATCGGCGGATGCCGAGATCGGCGCGAATCCGGTCGACCAGCCCGAGGATCGTCTCATCCCGGACCATCGGCCCCCTCGCCATCCGTGAGGCCGACCAGACCGACGCCGACGTCCGCACGAGCATCGCCGCCACGCCCGCCAGCCAGGCCGCGGCGAGGATCGACGTCCAGGGCATCAAGGGATCGGTGAGAGCGGCGGGCGCCGGCATGTTTGGGCCGAGCGGGAGCGTCGGAACGGAAATCGATCGGGCCTCGATCGGCGGGGCTTCTGAGATCGTCGGCGACGGCTCGTAGCCGAGGATCGACCAGGTCGCCAGCCCGAGCGCCAGCACCGCGAACTGAGACGAGACCGCCAGCGCGTAGCGTGCTTCCGGTCGAGCGGCCGGGATCCGCCGCAGCACCGCCACCGCCAGAAGCGCCACGATCGCCCCTTGCCAGAGCGTGTGCAGGAGCGCCACAACGAGGTCGTGCCAGGCCCGATCCGAGAGAAATTCGAGGATCGTCGTCATGGTTGTCCCCCCTGCCCTTCGGTCTGTTCGCGATCCGCCTCGTCAATCACTCGACGGATCTCGTCCAGCTCGCCCGCGCCCACTCCCGACCCGCCGAGCAGGCACTGCAAAGCCCGCGCAGCGCTCCCGCCGAACGCGTTTCGCACAAGATCGCGGAGCATCGGCTCCAGCACCTGCTCTCGCCTCGCCGTTGCGTGGTAGACGTGCGCCTGGCGCTGCGGCGTGTGACCAACCAGCCCCTTCCGCTCCATCCCCTGCATCACCGAGAGAATCGTCGTGTAGGCCCGGTCCTTACCGTCCGGCATCGCCTCCCGCACCGCCCGGACTGTGGATGGTCCCCGGTCCCACAACACCCCCAGCACCTGTAACTCCAGCTCCGACGGTCGCTGCTTCGCCATCTTCCCTGCCTCCTTGAGCGGCTAGGTACTATGAGCGTAGTATATACTAGATATGTAGTAGGTCCAGTGGTGGGGATTGGGAATTGTCATTTTTTCCGGAAAAGGATTGAAGTTTTGCTTTCGTGGATGGCGTTGCCGTGGCGGGGGGATGGGACTATACTTCGATGCGGCCGGGGAAGGAGCCCGGTGTTGTCGGCGGGCCGTTGCGGTCCCGTCGGGGATTCTGGCCCGTGCCTCCACTGCTGGGGAGCGGGCTCACCCAGGGTCAGGGATGGCGCCGGACCATGCAACGGATTCTCGGTCGAGGCCGGTATCGATGGGCGTTCGCGGTTGTCATGTTGATGACGGCTGGCGGTTGCACCAGCGTCAAGATGACCGGAACGGCGCGGACCGGGACCGAGCAGCTTCTGCTGACCGGGACGTGGGACGATGCGCTCGGCCGGGTGGATTTCCGGCCGATGGCCGACAAGCGCGTCTTTGTGGACTCGCAGTTCCTCTCGCAGGTGGTCGACAAGGACTATGTGGTCGCGAGCATCTACCGGGCGATGGGCGAGCAAGGCGTCTTGATGGAGACGAACAAGGACAAGGCTCAGATTATTCTCGAGCCGATGTTCGGCGCCTACGGAACCGACATGCGGGATGCACAGGTTGGGCTGCCGAGCATGGCGCTGACTCCCTCGCTACTGACGGGAGCGGCGCTGGCGGGGACGAGCAGCGGGAACTCGATGAACGTCTCGCAGACCAACCGCGAGGATGCGGTGGTCAAGGCGATTCTTTATGCCTACGATGGTAAGAGTGGGCGGCTGGTCTGGGAATCGGGATGGTTGCTCAATGCCCAGGGCGTGCGGGACCACTTCTTCATGGGCGCCGGACCTTATCGGATGAGCTCGCGGGGCGAGGTCGAGCGGTATCCTGACGAGGCTCAGAACCAGACCCGCAGGCACTTCTTCGGGCGGATGTTCTCGCCCTTGAAGCAGGGATCGGGGAACGCTTCGAGGTAGAGGGTTCAGGCGTAGAGGTTACGGTTGGCGGAGCGCCGGTCAAGAGATCGGTCCGGGTCCTGATCGGCCCTTCGCGATCGAGCCAACCTCAGGCTCCAATCGCCGTTCGCCCAAGGGCGCGATAGGGAAGCAATAGCAGGTTGATGGCCGCCCGACAAACAGTGTGCTGGGTTCGCCGCTCAACATCAACGCCCGCCGACCGAAGTCCGAAGGCAATCACCAGCACCATCAGCATCAAGGCGCTGTCGGCCTCGACGGCGATCACCAGCTCGCCGACGCGTACCATCCTGTCGAGGGGCTACCGCCTGGTCTCGCCGAAGGTGATCGAGACATCCTCGACGGAATCATTCGGGTCGTCGATTGTGTCCGCGCTCCAGCGGACGACATGGCTCGGCTCGGTGCGGTTGTGCGCGGACGTCGGGGTGCTCGTCTCGGGGGCGAGGCCAGGGGATCGACGGCGGTGAGATCGCCACCCGATCAGGCAAGCGTGGTAAATCGAAAGCATCTGAGGAGTTCCCTCATCCTGGTGTCTGCCTCAGTCGATTCGCTTCCTGCCACCTGGCCGATCGATCGGGTTCGACGGCGCAGGGGGACCGGCGAAGCCGGCCAAATGGAAAAAACTGGCCAATGACCGGACTCCGCGTGAGGACCTCTCCCCTCCTCACACGAAATCCGGTCGATTGGCCAGTTGGAAGCGGCCTCGGCCCATTTTTTCACTCGGGCCGGGGCACCTGTCTGGAGAAAGGGCGAGCGGGGGGTCGTGCGAGGCGTCCCGCTCGCCCTTCGGCGGGGAGCTGTACCCCAGTGGGGACAGCGACGCCAATGGGATGGATGCTTTTAAGTTGGTTTGTAAAATTTGCTGGTCTGGTTCGCTTCTCGCTCTGTGCCATGTGTGTTCGACGAGTGAGAGGAATAGCAAGGCCAGTGCCAGAGCCCGATTCTTTCTCGGGGTGACCCAGGGGTTTTGATCGCAAAAGATATTCAGAAAAGGGTTTAGGATTGGGAAAAATTCTGGGATTTCGATGGGCCTCGCCCCGCGAACTTCAGGGGCTGACTCGCTCTTCGATGATTTTCAGGGCATACTAGCCGAAGAACTGTGCACTGACGTCCGTCGAATGAGAACGTCGTATGAATCAGGTGGAGCGACCGGTGGAACCGTGCCTGGAGAGACTGGCCCGGGCCGTGGGAAAATGGGTCGACGGCGGCGACCCGGGCGATCTCTCGCGGTGGCTGGCACGGGAGCTGGATCAGGACGGCGTGCCGATCCGACTGGCTGTCGAGGACTGGCCGAGGGTGCTCGAGCTACTGTCGAGGACGCGGTCGTTGAGCGGGTGGCCGCCGGGCAGTGGCGAGGCCATCGAGGCGATGGTGACGACCGGGCTCCGGTTCTCGCGTCCGGACGGGCGGGTCGTGCTGGGCGGCGGAGAATGGGGGTGGTCGTCGTCTGGATGGCGAGATTGGTATCGAGGGACGCCGATCGGCCGGGTGCTCGGTTGGTGGGCGGGCGGCAAGGGACGCAACGAGGGCGCGGTCCCGCCTCCGCTGCCGACCTGGTCGGCCGATCGGCGGGCGCTGGCGATCCTTCGGCCGAACTGGTTACCGGATGGCGACCTGCTCGCCGTGGATCACCGTGAGGCTGCGAGGGGCTGCCGGCTGGAGCTGGTCGGCGGCGGTCGGACCTGGCTGGCGGGTGAATGGAAAGCCCGCTCGATCGGAGGGGCCGGTCCTTCGGCCTCGACGCGGCCGAGGCTCCTGCGTCGGATCCACACCGCAGCGGCCGATCTGGTGGAGTGGTCTCATCGCGAAGGTCCGGCGAGGGTGAGCCGGTCGGTCCTGCTCTTGCGAGGACGGGCGATGGCGGTGATCGCGGTGATGGTGGAAGGCGGCGGGGCCTCGATGACTCTCGAAACACCAGCGGACCTCGCGACCGCCCTGATCCGTGGGACTCGGGCACTTGGACTGGCCTCCCGACCGCGCCGAGGGTCGGCACAAGTGATCCCAATGGCGCTCCCCTGCCGCGACTACGAGACCGAACGCGGGACCGTTCGCGGGCGCGAAAACCTGATCGAAATGACCGCGACGGCTGGATCTCGACGGAACTGGCTACCGCTCCTGATCTCCTGGGACGCGGAACGGAACCGGAAACCGCCCGACTGGCGAATCCTGACGGTCTCGGAACAGTCGAAGCGGGTCGGGGTGGATCGGGCGTTCGCCGTTCGGGTGAGCTGGGGCCGCACGGAGACCTTCGTGATCTACCGGAGTCTGGGCCCGCCCGCCCGACGCGCCTTCCTCGGGCATCAGACCACGGCGTCGTTCCTGTTTGCCGCGTTCAACGAGGACGGTGATCTCACGCCAATCCTCTCGGTCGATTGAAGCGGTGGCCCGTTCTCCCGGCTGAGATTCACGGTTTCGGCGTGTTCCGTCGCGAGGCGATCACGGCCATCGATCCGCCAATGTAAACCAACGTGACGACCACCGTGAGGATACCCGTATGCTGGTGGGCGACGCGGAGCTTCACCTGTCCCTGGGCCAGAAGCAGGCCCATCACGAGCTGCGAGACGAGCAGGACCGACGCCAGTGCGCCGGCTATGAGCAGGAGCCGTTTCATTGTGAGCGGGGATCCTTCAGAATAGAGGTTCGGGTCAGCGGTCGGGATCGTGGCATCGAGGTCGGGAAATCGATGAATGCGGGACGAATCCGGGAGAACTTGCGGCAGGTCGAGGACCGGATGGCCGAGGCGGCTCGGCGATCAGGGCGAGCGGCAGGCTCGGTCCGCCTGGTCGCCGTGACCAAGCGACGACCGAACGACCAGGTCCGGGCCCTTTACGAAGCCGGCGCCCGCGACCTTGGCGAAAATTACCCCCAGGAACTGTGGGGGAAGGTCGAGGCACTGGCCGATCTTGGCCCCGGCATTCGCTGGCATCTGATTGGACACTTGCAGTCGAACAAGGTCAAGAAGACCTTCCCGATGGTTGCGATGATCCACGCGGTCGACTCGCTAAAGCTCCTCCGGATTCTCGACGAGGCCGCCCGGTCGATGGAAAACCCGCCGTCGGTCTGCCTCCAGGTGAACACCTCGGGCGAGGCCAACAAGCACGGCTGGGAGGGGACCTCGATCCTCGGCGACGCGGAGGCGATCGCCGCCTGCCGATCGATCCCGATCGTCGGCCTGATGACCATGGCGGCGCTCGGGACCGATGGCGAGGGCGCCCGGCCCTCCTTCGTCGCGCTCCGAGGCGTGCGCGACCGCCTCCGCGAGCGGACCGGCCTGGCGTTCGACGAGCTCTCCATGGGGATGTCCGGCGACTTCGAGGCCGCCATCGAGGAGGGCGCCACGATCGTTCGGGTCGGGTCGGCGCTGTTCGAGGGGGCCGAATCATGAGCCGCTCCGAGCGAGCCGAGAGCCTCGAATCACTCGCGATCGTTCCTCGTGAAGGCGGTTCCATCCTGGCGGTCTCCGCACAGCCTGGGGCACGCCGTGAGGGAGTGCTGGGCGTTCGCGCGGGGGCGGTTCGCATCGCCGTCAATGCGCCGCCCGAGAAGGGGAAGGCTAACGCGGCGATCCAGTCTGTCCTCGCCGAAGCCCTCGGGTGCAAGGCCGCGGCGATCGAGCTGGTCTCGGGCGCCTCGGCCCGGCAGAAGCGGTTCTACATCGACGGGATATCGCCCGGCGAGCTGAGAGAGCGGCTGGCGAGCTTACTTGCGGAGTCGATGGAGGACTGAGGATTCAAGATTTACTATAAAGTTATATGTATTAAATGATAAATATGTATAAGACAATAAATCTTAAAGGCGTCTAGAAACCTGATTGCATTTCTCCATTGAACCGACCAAGAGCGACGATGAGCGACTATCCCGCCGAGCTGATGATCGAACCCTGGAGCGGCTTGCCGCCGAGGGCCAGTGTGCGCGTTCCTGGATCCAAAAGCCTGACCAACCGCGCGCTGATCGTCGCGGCGATGGCCGATGGGCCGAGTGTCCTTACCGGGGCCCTCGACTCCGACGACACCCGAGTGATGGTCGACTCGCTCCGCCGGCTCGGCCTTGATGTCGAGCACGATCGGGAGAAGGCCACGATACGCGTCGCCGGCTGCGGTGGGAACATCCCCGCGCGTGAGGCGACGATGCAGGTCGCCAACTCGGGGACAAGTTTGCGGTTCCTCACGGCGATGGTCGCCGCTGGGCATGGAACCTACCATCTGGATGGAACCCCAAGGATGCGGCAACGGCCCGTCGCCGATCTGCTCGCGGCGCTCAATGGCCTGGGCGCCGATGCCCGATCCGACCTCGGCACTGGATGCCCGCCTGTCACGATTCACGCGAGCGGGCTGGATGGTGGCTTCGCCTTCGTCAAGGGAGACGTCTCCAGTCAGTTTCTCAGCGGCCTGCTCATGGCCCTCCCCTACTCGAAGGATCTCACCACGGTCGAGGTTGAGGGCGTGCTCGTTTCAAAGCCTTATGTCTCGATGACGATGGCTGTGATGCAGGCGTTTGGCGTCACCATCGGCAACCGGAAGTTCCGGCGGTTCGATGTCTACCCCGCGCGCTACAAGGGACAGAATTACGCGATCGAGCCTGATGCCTCCGCGGCGAGCTATTTCTTTGCCCTCGCCGCTGTCACCGGAGGGTCGATCACCGTGGAGGGACTCGGCGGATCCAGCCTTCAGGGCGACCTGGCCTTCGTCGACGTTCTGGAATACATGGGATGCCAGGTCGTCCGGGAGACCGACCGGACCACGGTCATCGGCGGCCCGCTTCGCGCCGTTGATGTCGACATGAACGCGCTCTCGGATACCGTGATGACCCTCGGCGTGGTCGCTCTCTTCGCCGATGGGATCACCCGAATTCGAAACGTCGGCCACATCCGCCACAAGGAGACCGACCGGATCGCCGCGCTCGCGACCGAGCTGCGCAAGCTCGGCGCCGTCGTCGACGAGCATCTCGACGGCCTGGTCATCCATCCTCCGACGCCCGATTCACTCCGAGGCGCGGCCATCGCGACCTATGACGACCACCGGATGGCGATGTCCTTCGCGATCGCCGGCCTGCGCATCCCGGGCGTGACGATCCTCGACCCTGGCTGCGTCGCCAAAACCTATCCCGGCTTCTGGACGGATCTTCATCACATCCGATCGACCACGGTGAGTAAAGGATTGTAAAGTCGTCGATGGTCGCTACATCGTTGGAAGTCTGGGGTTGATAATGGCGGTCCCGGGTCGGGCCGCGGGTCGCGCGGGGATGACTTCCCGAGGTGGGAAGTCGCGCGGGGGCGTCGCGGAAAGGCGTGGGGGACGCGGAGGGTTGGTCTCATGCAGAGCCGTCGAGGGTTCCTGTTCAAGATCGCTGCTGGTTTCGTCGCGATGGCGCTGTTCGTGGTCGGCGGAGTTTTCGCCGACGAGCTGATCGGGGTCATTACCAAGGTTCACGTGGACGACAAGAAGATCACGGTCGTCGAGGACGGGACGGAGAAGGAGATCGAGGTCAAGATCACGGACGAGACCGAGCAGGTCACCAAGAAGGGGACGCGGAAGGTCGACCTGGAGAAGTTTGAGGGCTACCTCGAGAAGGTACAGGCGAAGGGTCGGAAGGGGATTCACGCCAAGATCACGCACGAGAAGGGCGTGGCGTCAAAGATCGAGCAGGTTGGAAAGAAGAAGGCCGAGTGATCGGCGGAGGGGCGAGGGACGTTGCGTCTCTCGCCCCGTCCAGGAGGAGGTTTACACGAAGGTTGCCGATCCTTCATAATGTCCACTCCGAGATCCCGCCGTCGACTCTGACGAGCGGCCCGACGGCCGCGTGGCCGCGCGCCGGCCCGATCGGAACGTCGACGAGCCCAGCCTTCGAGTTCCATCCTGCCATGACGACGCAGACGGCGCCGGCCTCGCCGGCGAAGTTCGACAACAACGGTCAGTACAGCCGGACGGGCATCCTTCGCTACGAGAAGATCTTCGGCGAGCACTACATCAGCACCGGCGGGCACTCGACGACCGAGGATCTTTGCGCCCGGCTCGGATCGGCCCTGAAGTCCGGCGTCCGGGTGCTCGACGTCGGCAGTGGGATTGGCGGGGCCGCGTTCCACCTGGCGCGAGCCTACGGGGCGAAGGTGACGGGGATCGACCTTGCTGTCGAGATGGACGCCATCGCACGTGACCGGGTGGTGCAACTGGGCCTCTCCGACTCGGTGAAAATCCTCCTCGGCGATGTCCTGGAAACGGAGTTCCCGGAGCCGTTCGACATCATCTGGAGCCGAGACGCCTTCATGCACATCCCGGACAAGGCCCGGCTCTTCGCCCGGCTCTTCGGGTTGATGGCGCCCGGCGGCCGGCTGGTGATCACCGACTACGCGAGGGGCAAGACTCCCGGATCGCCCGCCTTCGAGGAGTACATCAAGAAGACCGGATACAGCGTGATCGAGCCCGCCCAGTACGGCCAGCGGCTCGAAGCCGCCGGGTTTACCAACGTGAAGGTGAACGATGCGACCGATCGGTTCGTCGAGATCCTTCGCGAGGAGGAGGGCCGCCTTGTGAATAACCGCGCCGACTTCCTCGCCAGCTTCTCCGAGGCCGACCTCGATTACCTGGTCGACCGGTGGAACATGAAGATCGGCTTCTGCCAGGCCGGCGACATGAAGTGGGGGATCTACGTCGCGGACAAGCCGGCCTGACGATCGATCAGGGCGTGGCCGATCCGTTCGGCCTCGATCCCCGGTCGCGCTGGAGGAGCGGCAGCGGCTCGACCAGGAAGTCGGGGTGTGCCAGCGTTCCGATGACCCGAATCCGAAGGATCGGGGCGCTGGCCGCGAGAGTCAGGTCGCTCAACCCGCGAATGTGGAACCGGTCGCGACCGAGCATCGGCTCCAGCCGGAGATCCACGTTCGACTGCGGGTCGAGCGTCCCGCGTCCCTGAAGACTGAAGGCGTTGCCGGTGAACTTGATCGGGTCAATGTTCCACGAGCCGTGCGAAATCGAGAAGGCCAGGTCGACCGAGTCGAACGCCGTCTTGAGCCGGACCCGTGGGACGTCCTTGTTGAACGTCCGATTGACCAGGGCGACCGGGCGGAAGTAGGCGGGAAGCTCGCCGAGATCGCCGTCGTTGATATGGGCCTCGCCGTTGCCCTGAAGGGTCCGAATGTCGTTGCCCAGTCCGTTGCACTGGATCTGGGCGTTGATATCGCCGCGCAACTGGCGACGGCCGCCCAGCGTGCGTGCGTATTCCTCCAGTCGGGCGTTGTGCAGGTTCATTTGGGCCCAGTAGCTGGGGGTCTCGGTCAGGGTGATCCGCCCCTGGGCGTAAAGGTCGCCGCCGAGGAACTTGCCACGGAGCTGGACCAGTTCGCCGAGTCCTTCCTTGACCTGAAAGCCTGATTCGACCCTGGTGATCTGCTGACCCAGAAGCATCACGCTCTCCAGGTCGAGGACGCCGCCGACCTCCAGCCGGTAGCCGTCGGAGAAACCCCGGACGTGCTGCAACTCGCCCTGGATGTGCTCCAGCGGGATGCCGGTGTTGATCTTGTTGTCGTTGAGAACGACCGTGACATTGTCCCACCGGCACCAGGCCGGCTGATCCTTCACGCCCGACCATCCGATACGAAGGTCGCCGTGCGCGGTGAACGGCCGCCCCTCGTCCACTCGCTGTGCGAACTGGGCCATTCGCGGCGGCATCTTCTTCCGGAGCTCAGGGTCAAGCCGGAGGCCGCGGATCCAGAGGTCCTTGACCCAGAGGTCGAACTGGCCGGTGTTCTTGACGACCACGCTCCCCTGATCCAGACGAACCGGCGCCCCGCTGAAGAGGACGCCGACGTCCTTCATTTTCACGACGCCGTTGAAGAAGTCGAACCGGCCGCGGACATCGTCCATCCGAAGTTCAATCGTTCCGCCAGGATCGGACTGGCCTGGCTGCGGCGACCGGCTGACCAGTAGCCGGACCGTCGAGCCCGGCAGCGGGTCGAGTAGAATTCGGGTATCGTCGCGGTTGTGGTCGGGGTCGACGTCCACGGTCGCGACGACGTCGCTGGCGCCCGAGGGGTTGATCGTCCGCCAGGCGCTGGTCCACTCGCCCGGGAGCGCTCTGCGCAGCTCCTCGCTGAAGGCGAGCTTGTCGGCCTTGAGGTCGACGTGGACCCGCAGGCGGTCCTCGCCGTTTTTGAGCTTGCCGGGGAGTTTGGTGACCTCGCCACTGGCGACGATCTGGGTCTCGTCGTGCCGTCCGTGCATCTTGCGGAAGACCCAGTGGTCGGGGTGAAGCTCCAGCCGTCCGGTGAGGTTGCGGATCGTGTACGGCAGCTTGGCCCAGGTGATCTCGCACCGCTCCGTCAGGTCGATCTCGGCATCGATCGCGATCTTGCCCTCAGGCTTGCCGGCCATCGGCACCCGCGAAACCTTCGCGTGGGCCTTGACGGTTCCGCTTGGCTGGAACTCATCGACGACCTTGCGCACATCCGGCTTGAGGGCGTCGCGGAGCGTCCGGTTGATTGGAACCGAGGCGGCGTCGATCTCCAGGCTGACGACGGCGTCCGGGCCGGGATGGACGATGGTCCCCTTCAGGTTCAGCGGCTGTCCACCGACACTGAGGGTCTGGACGTCGACGGTCAACGCCTGCTTCTTCAGGTCGATCGTGCCGCGAAGGTGGTCGACCGGATAGGGGAAATGGCGGTAATTCACGGCGACATCGTGGCAGTCGACGTGCGCGTCCAGCTCAACCGCCCCACCGGGCGACGCCCGGACGACGGAGATCTCCGTGCCGATCAGGCCGGAGGGCTGGAAGACGTCCCAGAGCTCGTCATATTCCGGCGGGGTCCACGGTCGGAGCCGGGCCTGGTCGAGCTCGAAGTCGGTCAGACCGACGTGCCACTCCATCGGTCCCTTCTTCAGATCGTCGAGCCGGATTTCGCCCCGGGCGCGGAGAGTCGTCTTGCCGAAGTAGCCCTGCGCCCGGTGCAGAATCAGGTGGCCGTCGTCAACCTCGATGGCCGCGGAGAGGTCGTTGACCGGGAACGGGAGCTTCGAGCAGTTCCAGACCCCCTCGCGCAGCCAGGCCTGCCCGGCGTACCGGAATTGATGACCGGGCGGAGCCTTGGTGTCGAGAACAACCCGCACATGATCCATGTCGATCACGCCGCCGTTGAGCGCCAGGGCCTTGAAGGCCGGCATCGCCGGCGGTGGGATCCTCTGCCGCAGTCCCTCGGAGAGCGTCAGCCCGGTGAGCGAGCCGCCCAGCTCAACCCGGCCGCTCTCCAGGTCGACCGTCCCGGCGATCTGAAGGCGGTCCAGGACGTCGCCGTCGGCCGCACCCTCGAACCGGTAGACGAATCGTCCAGGTGTCTCCTGCCAGATTCGGAGATCCACTTCATTGAGCAGCGTCGAGGATCGGCGCCCGGAGCCGCCGGCCGTCGAGGCTCCATCGAAGCTGACCAGCTCGATCGTCCCGCGCCGGATCAAAAGCGGCGGCGTCCGCTCCATGGGCGGCCCCGGCCACGGGTTGGCCAGCAGCCCTTGCAGGTTCCAGCTTCCGTCCTCTCGCTGGCAAATTCGCAAAATCGGCTGGTTCACCGAGATTTCCTGGATGTCCAGTTCGCCGCGGAGCAATCTCCGCGAGTGGACCCGGACGTTCAGTCTCGGTATGTTCAGCGAAGGAAATCGGACGCCCCGGATCGACTGGTAAACCCCTGTGTCGTGAAGCGTCACCTCGTTGAAAAACCACCCCACGTGGACCCGAGCCGGCACAACTTCGCCCCCCGGAACGAATCGCACCGCATACTTCCGGATCGCCATCGCGGCGTTGGCACTGTCAGTGACGTAGGTGTACGTGAACCAGAGCCCACCCCCCAGCACCGAGAGGAAGAAAACCATCACCCACGAGATTGCCCTGGCCACCCTCCGACCGATCCGCATCGCGCCCGCCCCCTTCCCTGGGTGAGAGCCCTCTCAGCGAGAAATTATAGCAATAGACGATGTACTATTTGAAAATCAATATTCTCAATTAATCAGAACTATTTATTTAAACATAGTAATAATTTAGAGAACTTTATATAAAATACATATTTTTAATTCTCCATTCTAGCGTCGATCTCGCGTGGGGCCAGTCGCCCGGCCAGTCTGGCGCAACCGATCGCCGAGAGCGTCAGTGCTGGTAGTTCTCCGGGGATGCGGTAGCGCATCGAGCTGGCGAAGGCCATGTGGAGTGCGGCGAAATACAGAATGGGCCCTGCGAGCAGGGCCCAGGCGAGGGGGTCGCGGCGGCGGTCCCAGAGGCCGAGGGCCATCGTCGCGAGGATTGGAACCTCGATGAGTGTGCAGGCGATCGCGAGCCACCAGGGGCCACCGCGCGGCCAGGGGCTCCAGTATCGCCGGAGCTTGTCCAGGGCCAGTTCCAGCGCCCGGCCGGGATGCTGGCGGACGAAGGCCAGGGCGCGGCGAGTCAGCTCGGCGTCCTGGTCCGGCTCGTCGAGCGGCCAGATGGCGGGGTCGCGGAGGAATCCGAGCATGGAACTGCCGCCGTCAGCCCCGGGGTTGAGACCGTCGTAGAGGCTGGCGCCCATCCAGAGAGCTGTCGGGACAAACCGACCGTAAACCTTCGCGTTGCGAGCCCACCAGGGCGTCATCACCAGAATCGCTGAGAGTGCGAAGATTGCGGCTCCGGCGATGGCCGATCGGGCCTCTCGTTGGCGGAGTCCGGCGACGATCCAGGCGGCGAGCAGGATCGGGACGAGGAGCAGCCACGACGGCCGGACCATCACCGCGGCACCGGCGGCGATTCCGCCTCCCATTGCGATCAACCCGGTCCTACGACCGGGCACGCCCGAAGGCCAGAGCGCCGCGATGGCCAGCAACGAGGCGAGCATCAGGGGCTCGAACGCCGCCTCGGAGAGCACCAGGGCCGACATCGCGATCGCCTGCGGGTGCAGGGCCGCCGTCGCCGCGGCGAGGATCGGGACAGCCGAGGCCCACCGATCGAGGCCCGCCGGCGTGAACCGTCGGGCGAGCCGGTAGACCAGGTAAACGCAGAGCGTTCCGAGCACGGCCTGGACCAGGCGGACGGGCAATGTGCGCTCGCCCAGGGCCGACTGGCAGGCGGCGAGAAAGAGCGGATAGCCGGGGGTTCGAATGGCGAAGTGGGGGATATCGCCCCACTCGACGTACTCATAAGGCCCGCCTGCCCGGAGAGCGCGGGCGAGTTCCCAGTAGATGTCGGTGTCGGGAAGCAGGTCGAGCCGTGCCTGGCCCCGGCCTCGAACGTACCACTCGACCAGGTCGGCTGCTGCCATCCGGAGCGCCAAAGCCACCTCCAGGATGAGCACAAGGGAGAGCCATCCCATCGGCGGACGGCCGCCCGGGCCGGTATCGGGCGAGGCGGGCACGGGTTCCGACGGGCTGGTTCCCGACATGCGATCTCCCCGGACGCCACGCCCCGAACCTTGGTCGGGCGATGCGACGCCCGGTTCCGTTCGGTGAGAATTCGCGGGCTCGTCGCCCGCATGGTCGACTCAGAGGCGCAGCGCGGACAGGCTGCGGTCGATTGGCGAAGGGGATCGTAAACCCGGGCGCCGTGGCGGTCAATCGCAACCGCCACCGCCCGGGCCATGGCGTGTGGATGACCCCGACCTGGCCCGCTCCTCGGTGACGGGGCCGTGGGGTTCTGGGGTCAGAAACGATTCGCCGTTTCAGGAACGGTCCGTCGGCCATTGATGGCGACGGGCCGAGGCTCGGGCGGAGGCCGTCGCGGCCAGGTCGTCCTGGAGGGTCGAGTCGAGCGACGTTAGTCCTTAACCAAGCGTGATATATAGTCCACGGGCAAGATTCTCGAGGAAAAGCTCGAAGACCCCCGAGGTTTCTGGAATAATAGAGGTACGAACACATCCTCATCATTCCAGGACAAAGGGGGCCTTCGAGTGAGCGCT
>DAIDKV010000214.1 GCA_027449865.1 Planctomycetales bacterium | reverse complement strand
TTCACCACGGAGTTGGTGCCCGAGGCGAGAATGGTCCCGCCGGTGTTGGTGTAGTTGCCGGCGAGGTTGAGCGTTCCACCGCTGGTGGCTTCCAGTGTTCCATTATTGGTGGTGGTTGTGGTGGTGGCGATCTGGAGGGCGTTGGACTGATTGGCGTCGATGGTGCCGTTGTTGGTGAGAGTGAAGGCGTTGTTGACGTTGTTGTTGCCGATATTCCCTCCGCCCTGGATCGTGTTACCAGCGCTGTTGATGAGGGTATCCTGGCTGCCATTGGCCAGGATGTTGTTATTGGTGTTATTGGAGAGAGCCAGTGTACCGCCGCCGCTAAGGGTAATGGTGCTGTTGGCGGTCCCTCCGAGAATCAGGCTGGTGCCGAAGCCGTTGGAGTTCAGCAGGAGCGTGCTGCCGGTGGCGATGTCGATCGAGCCGGCATTGGTCCCGCCAGCGATGGTGAGGCTGAGGTTTTGTTGAAGTGTGGCGGCGTCGTGAGAGGTCGAGCTGCCCAGGGTCAGATTGGCGATGGTCGCGCTAATGTCGATCTGGACCGGATTGGTGCTCGTGCTGTTCTGGATGATGACGCTGGCCGTGCTGGAATTGGGAACGATGTTCGGGGTCCAGTTGGCCGCGTTGCTATACGAGGTGCTGACGCTCCCGTTCCACGTCTGGGCGCCCACCTCGCCGGGCCAGCAGGAAATCAGCGTTGAGAAGAAGAGGCCAGAGGCGATCCGGGCGGCAGCGCGTCGCGCCGCCTCGCGCGAGGCACGACGGGGATGATCGGTCGGACGTTTCATGAGGTTTCTCCCGGGGTGGTCCATGCGAAGAGTGGCTCGTGCGTGAATCGGTGATGCTGGCCGGGCACGTCGGTGGATTCCCAACGGCCCGGCTGGTCCAGACGTTGACCATCGGGAAGCCGGCGCCTCCTGGCGTCGAAGTCGGCTTCTGGAGCCCGTGCGACCCGCCCCAGCGCGGGCGGGTCGATCGAGCGGCCACGGTGGCATCGTCGCGAGCCAACCCCGGATTTCCTGGCGACAGGGCCAGATGAACCTCCGAAGCGAAAATCCTCAATCGGAGGCGATGGGGCGCGGCTCTATTCTCCCATTGCCCCGATTTCGGCCGATCTTGCTTGAGTATCTGCCGGCTCGACACCCTTTTTTCCTTCGGCCGACAATCACACCGAATCGATTCGATGGCCTATCCTCATAAACAGCAAACCTTTGCGTTGAATCAACCTCCTGGCCTCTGTGCGTGTATGTTGATTTTCGCCAACGTCAGGCCGGCTGGATGTGGGATATTCGAGACAATCGGGAGGGCGAGGGCAGGGGGCGCACGGTCGTGGGGCCTACCGGACGCGGACTTCGGCACAGCCGATCGATGTTCTGAAATGATGGGTGAGGGCGTGAGTATTCTCGCGTCGTCGGGCTCGGAAGAGCATGGAGCCGGGGAGGATGGGCTGGTTCTGGGGCGAGAACCGGGCCGTCGAGACGGCCCGGATCGCGATGTTGGGGAAGGCGAGCGAAGGAATGTGGATGTGGTCTGGATGCGGATGCGGGCGGGTTTAGCGGTCGCGACCACGGCGGGCGCTGGGCTTCCCTGTCGACGCCGGCTCGGCGGGATGGACCTTGTCGAGGTCGATGGTGACCTCCTCGGAGCGGGCGATCTCGACGACGATCGGCGAGCTGGTCGGGCCGTAGCGGCCGTCGAGCATGTCGGTATCGCGCTGGAGGGGCATCTTCCCGCGCTTGCCTGACGACTTCTCGCGGGCGGCGTCGTAGGCCGCGCGCTTGAGCTGCTGGGTCAGCGCGACGCGATACTTGCCGCGGGGGATGCCCAGGCGGTCGGGGCCGGGGACCTCGAAGGACGATTCCGAGGCGTTGACCTCGGCGGCGTACTGGTCGCCCCCCTTGACGGTCTTTCCCTCCGCGTCCTGGTGCTCCAGGGGAATGAAGGTCAGGCTCAGATCCTGGTCTTCGGGCGGGCTGTACCTGGCTCCGCCCTTGACCACCTTGCCGGTGACCCAGACGCGATCGGCCGGGCCGCCGCAGCCGGAGCCGGAGGCCATGGTCAGGGCGAGGGTCAGAAGGGCGGTCGCTCGGAGACGCATCGGGGCTCGTTCCTCAGTGGGCGTGGAATGAAACGGAAGGCAATGCAAAGCGATGCAATGGAGATCCCGACAGGGCCGCCGCGGCGCGAACCGGGCGGCCCCTTGTGTTGATCGAATGGTCGAGATGTCAATACTGATCGGAGCTGAGGATGTAGCCGTCGTGCTTGCAGAGGACGGCGGCCCAGACCTGCTCGGAGATGGAGTTCTTGATGAAGTGGACCGAGCCGTCGCAGAAGGCGACGTTGACGCCGCCGGGGTGGAGGCTCCGGCTCTGGCCGCCGCTGTTGTACATTCCGCTTCCGCAGTTGAAGCCCATTCCCTGCTGGGCCGCGTTGGGGAAGAGTGGGCCGAGGACCGGGCCGTTTTGCATTTCGTCGCCGCCGTCGCCGCAGTTCGGGTAGCTCAGGCCGTTCTTGTTGTTGGGTGTTGGGTTGAACGGCTTGGCGTGGCCGGCGAGGCTGGCCATTCCCAGGCCGAGCGCCCAGGTTCCCCGGATATCCATCGAGTTGAGCCCGACCCGAAGTTCGGCGATGCAGGCGGTGTTCGAGGTTCCGTCGGTGATCTCGGCAAGCTTCACGCCGAAGTTCTCGCCCATGACGCCGCTCTTGGCCATCCCAGGGAATGGGTCGGCCTGGTAGAGGTCGAGATCGTTGAGGCTATGGTCGCAGTCGGTATTCCCCTGAACGGCCCCGTAGTTGCCGCGCGCCCAGTTGGTCAGCGGGATGCCCTTCATCTGGTCCATCGGCGCGTATTGCGGATAGTTCTGGTAGTCGCTCGGCGTGTAAAAAAAGGCGCCGGGCTGGTTGTTGGCGTCGGTCGGGCAGACAAAAACACTCAGCCGGGTGCCGCGGACCGTGGTGTTGCACCAGTCCATGTTGTACAGATTCGCGTTGGGGGCATTTTGCACCGGGTTGGCGACGTTATTGTACGGCCCGGCCCACCCTGGGTAGCCATTCACGTTCGAAGCGTTGTAGAGCTGGGCCTGTTCGATGTAGGGCAGGATCATGATGGCCCAGTTCGGACCGAACGGCTCGGTCTCGTCGCTCCCGAGAGCATCCGAGCCCGTGTAGGGGGTCAGGCCGTTGAGGTACGGCTCGTTGACCCCCTTCGGAAACGTGCTGTTGGCCGCCTCGAAATTCATCACGCCGAGCGCGAGCTGCTTGGCGTTGTTGACGCACTGGGCACGACGCGCGGCCTCGCGCGCCGCCTGGACGGCGGGTAACAGCAGGGCGATCAAAACGGCAATGATCGCGATCACGACAAGAAGCTCGATCAGAGTAAAACCGGCGCGCACTCGGGCCATGGGGAGAGAACTCCGCGGAGAGAGTCGTCTGGAATGGATCGGCGAAAGTCATCGACTTCCGGACGTGGGAAGTGGTCTACGTATCCTAGGAAGTTTATTTTGGAAGGAATGTCGGCCCGCGGAAGATTGGAAGAATTTCGGCGCGGTCGCGTGGAAGCCGGGTCGATCCCCGAGGCCCGATCGACGACCCGGGTGATCGATCGCCGGCATCACGGAGGAAATTCCAGAACGTCGACGAACGGCTGGGTGATGCTGATAGCAGCAAGGATGTGAGCGTAAAGGTTCCTCGAAGACGCGGAGCCGGACCCGTTTCGTCTGTCTCTCATCGGATGCTATTCAAATACGCCAGCAAATCCGCCATCGCCGGGATGCTGATCGTTTTCTCCATCCCCTCGGGCATGTACGAGAGTCCCGTGCTTCGTAGCTCGTCGATCTGGATCCGCAGGACCGTCTCCTCGCGGCCGTCGGGACGGCGGATCGTCAGGCTGCTGGCCGTTTCCGAAGTCAGAATCCCCGACAGGATTCGCCCGTCCGTCGTCGAGAGAACATAGCTCAAATACTTCGGCATCACCTCGCGGTTCGGGTCGAGGATGTTCAAAAGCACCGTCGGCAGGCCGCGGTCGCGGATCGCCGTGATGTCGGCGCCGACCGGGTGGCCGTAGCCTTCCAGTCGGTGGCACGTCGAGCAGTTCGCCCGGAAGACCTCTCGTCCTCGGGTGGGGTCGCCGGCAAGCTTCAGCGCCTCCTGGTAAGCTTCCACCACATCCCGACGCCTCGCCTGCGGCGCCGAGAACAACCGGCTCGCACGCTCCCGGATCGTCGCGTCCGGGTACGATTTCAACATCACCACCCGCGCGGGGTCGAGATCGCCTCGCGTGACCTTCCCGGTTTCCACCGCGTCGAGAAACGCCTTCACCCAGCTCGGACGCGAGAACATCGCCTCGGTCGCCTCGGCCCGCAGCCTTGGACCCATCGTCGGCCAGGCGCTCAGGACGATCGTCGGGATTCTCGGGTCGTCGAACCGGGCGAGCGTCGCCACCGCCTCCGCCTGTACCGCGTACGGGCGCCTCGGCTCCAGCAGGTCCACCAGCGCGGATTCCACCTGCCCCAGCTCCGCCAGTCGGAGCGATCGGATCGCCGCGACTCGCGCCGTCATCGGCGCCGCGTCGTTCAGGGCTTTTGATTGGGCGTCGGCCAGCGCGCCCGAGAGGATCGAGCCGAACCGCGAGGCCGAGAGCCTTCGCCGCGCCTCGGGTGAATCCGACTCTCTTAACGCCAGCACCACCCCCCGCACCAGCGCCGGACGGTCCGACGCCGGGCCATCGATCGCCTCGAGGATCGCGTCGAGATCCGCCGGCCGATTCGAGGCGCCCGTCTCCTCGACGATCGCGATCAGAAGCGCCGATCCCGGTCCCGACGACCGGAACGCCCGATCCGCCGCCAGCTTCGCGAACAACGCCCCCGCGCACTTCGAGGCCGAGCTGAGAATCGCGAGTCGCATCCAGGGGTCGGATCCGTCTCGGATCGCGAGCCGGGCGAGCGCCGGCGCGGGACCATCGCCCGGGATCTGCCCGAGCGTGAACGCGAGCTGATAGCGGACCATCGCCTCCGGGTCGTCGACCATCCGTTCGAGCCGAGGAGCAAGTTTTTCCTCGCCGGCCAGGAACGGCTCGGCGAGCCGGATCGCGTGGGCGCGCACGTGCGGTTCGGGGTCATCCAGAGCGCCGAGCCAATCCGAGGTTTCGAGCGCGCTCAGGCCGGCAAGCGTCGAGAGGGCCTGGGCTCGACCGATTGGAGCCTTCGAATGCGAGGCCAGTTCGCGGAGTGCCGGGACGGCGGAACGATCCTGACGCTGGTAGAGGAGTCGCGCGGCGGTCTCGCGGTGCCAGGCGTTCGGGTGTTCGAGGAGGGCGGCCAGCTCCTTCGCCGAGAGCCGCCCCAGGCGAGGCGTGCGCGGGTGGAAACCCTCGGGGGCGATCCGCCAGATCCGGCCTCGGTCGACGCCGCTGGTGACCTCCATCTGCCGGGTGATCTCGGGCGGGAGCGAGACCGTCGTCTCGATCAGCTCGCGGCACATGTCGAGCACCCAGAGGCAGCCATCGGGTGCGTTCGCCATCTGCACCGGGCGGAAGAAGCAATCGCGCGAGGCGAGAAATTCGCGGTCGGTGTCGGCGTCTCGCGCCGTGACCATCAGGCCGCGGGGCTCGGGGATCGCCCGATGGATCAGGTTGTTCGAGACCTCGCCGACGAAGAGATTCCCGCGGTACTCGGCCGGATAGGCGTCGCCCCGGTAGACCGTCACGCCGCTTGCCCCGGTGAAGAACCCCGAGGGCTTGCCCCCCTCGTCCGAACCGGCGAACAGCCCCTGCGTTCGCATCCGGGTCCGGAGCGCTCGCCAGGGCTCGACCGGGCTGATCCGAAACAGCTTCGTGAACTTCCCCGCCGGCGCCACGTTCACCGCCGCCGCCGGAGCCCGCAGATACGGGTTGCGCCCCACATATCGGCTATCGTACATAACGATATGATACGGCTCGCTGTTGGCACAGACATAGGCCCGGCCCCAGTCGTCGAGCGAGAGCCCGTGTTGCCCGCCGCCGCCGGTCAGCTCGAATTTGTCCGTCCTCGGGTCGAGCAGAAAGCCGTAGCCCCGGACCGAGACGGTTTGTGCCGACGCCCGATCCCCGCGCCGGACGGATCCGCCGTCGTTGGAAGTGGAGAGGTGAAAACGGTTGTCGAGTCCCCATCGGAAGGAGTTGATCATGCCTTCGCCGGAGGGATCCAGACCGAACCCGGTGTAAACGACGCGGCGGACATCGGCCTTGCCGTCGCCGTTGGTGTCCTTGAGGTAGAGCAGGTCGGGTGGGGATCCGGCGTAGATCCCGCCATCCCAGCAGGCCACGGAGGTGGCCATCGGGACGTTCTCGGCGAAGATGGAGCTTGTCTCATAGGTTCCGTCGCCGTCTCGGTCTTCGAGGAGACGGATCAGCCCGCGCTCGTGGGCGAGTTTGGGATCTTTTTTGGCTTTGGGGTCCTGCTGATTGTACTCGGGAAATTCGGCGACGTAGGCGCGGGCGTCCTCGTCGAAGTCGATCGCGACGGGGCTCCGGAGCAAGGGCTCGGCGGCCACCCGTTCGACGTGGAACCCAGAGTGTACCTCAATCTGCTTTTGAGCCTCGTCGGGCGACCGCATCGGCAGCCGGGGCAGGTCGTAAGACGGTTCCTGTGCGCGGGCCGGCGCGATCTGGGCGAGGGCCAGGCTCAGGATCAGGGTCAAAATCGGGGTCGGGGCGAGCGATCGGCGCGGACGTCGCGTCATGGGATCAGCCTCTGTGGAGGATTCGAAGTTCGGCAGGAGGATGGATTCCGGGCGTGCGTCCGCCTGGGCGTCGCCTTGGGATGGCATCGGGTCGATGATGCCGCGATCCGGCCTCGGATTCAAGATGGGCTTGGGTCAGGGATTCCAGACGGCGGAAGGAACCACGAAAAACACGAGAGTCAGGGATTCCAGACGGCAGGAGGAACCACGGAAAACACGAAGGGCACGAAAAAAGGCAGAGAATGGGAAGGATGGTCGATGGTGAAGCGTCAGGGCCAGAACCCTATCCTTCACGGATCGGCTGGGAAATGGGGACTGGCTCCGGAGCGTAGCGCAGGTGCCTGTCCCCATTTCGTGCTTGAAGCGTTGCTGGACGTGGTCGAAGCGTGTGGAACGGGCTCAGTACGAGCCGTGCTGCTTGACCATCTTGTTGTACAGGCCGAGCATCAAAATGGTCGGCACCCAGTGGCCGACGAACTGTGCATCGTGCTTACGGCCCATCATGTGCAGAACCGCCGAGATCCCGATGCAGCCGACAGCCGCCGTCAGGTAGGTGCCCGACGGGACCATGCTCGTATATTCCTCGATGGCCTGGGTGATCTGCCCCTCTTCGTGCTGGTGCGGTGCCACGCCTCGGCCGGTCATCATGCTTGTCATGGTGTCTAAACTCCTCCGGAAGTCCTCGAAAATCTGATCCCTCGCGTGCCGGCGAGAGACCGACGACGAAGGAATGGGAGGAGCAAACCGAGTGCCGCCGGCGCGACTTCGATGAAGGGAGGAATCGGGGACGGCGCAGCGAAAAGCCCTTGTTTTATGCGGCCGGGCGGCGGTCGGGAAGACCGAACGGGTGGAGGACGGTCCGCAGCCCGGACGGAAACAGATGCGGTCGGGAGCGAGGGAGCGAGCGAGCCCGTTCGATCGCGCGACCGCGACGAATCTTTCCGGCCATCGGACGGGACGTGACTGGGATCGGGCATCAAGCCGACGCGCCCATCTCGTTGCAGCAGCCGACTCCGGCCGGCGAGTCGCGCCACCCCAGGTATCGTCGGGAACGGTTGTAGGAGCCGTCGCGAGCTGGCGAACTTCGCGCGAGCATCGTCCTTGTCCGGGTCGCCAGCTGGAGCTGGCTCCTACAAGAGGAGCCGTCGCGAACTGGCGATCTTCGCGTCAGCCTAGATATCGTCGGGAACGCTGATCTGTTGTAGGAGCCAGCTCCAGCTGGCGATCTTCGCGCCACCCTATTACGGCGGCAAGAAAGTCGGGCAGGCTTTCCCGCCTGACCTACTTGAGATTCTTCTTTGTCGGCGTATGTAGATATCG
>DAIDKV010000213.1 GCA_027449865.1 Planctomycetales bacterium | reverse complement strand
GGTAATTTGCGCATGTTGTGCCGGCTCCCGGATTTCAGGGTGTTCATCGCGGTGACCGAGGTCCCGATTGGGACGGAGAAGAATCGAATTCACGGAACTTAACAATCGGATTTCGTCCCGTCAAGAAGTGGCTCTCGATTTTTTTAACCCGGCTGTCCGCTGTCCGATCCGATCGCCCATTGCCCCGCGCCGTCGCGACTCGCCCTCGAAGTGGGAAATCGTTAAACTGAACGGCTGAAAATCCCCGACAACTTCCTCCGGCAGATTGAGACGGCGATGAGCGGACGTCCGACGAGAGAGCCCCAGGCGAGCCAGACCCGCGAGATCGGCGGCGTGACCCTCCACCTCAGCGCCCCCGACTCGACCGATCAGAACTGGATCGGGCAGGACGCGATTTTGCAGCAACTCCTGGCCTGCTGGCTGGTCGTCGACCCGAGGGATCTGCCGCTCTCGCCCCGGCTCACCGGCCCGCCGGGGATCGGCAAGACCACTCTGGCGATGGCCGCGGCCCGACTCCGGAAGCAACCGCTCTTCATCAACCAGTGTACCGCCGACACCCGGCCCGAGGACCTGATCGTCACGCCTGTCCTCGCCGAAAAGGGGTCCATCGCCTATCATGCTTCGCCGCTCGTCACGGCCATGATCGTCGGCGGCGTCTGCGTCCTCGACGAGGGGAACCGGATGAACGAGAAGTCGTGGGCGAGCCTCGCCGCGCTCCTCGACCACCGCCGGTACGCTGAGAGCATCGTCGCCGGGATCACGATCCCCGCGCATCCCGACTTCCGCGTCTGTGTGACGATGAACGAGGACGAATCGACCTACGAGATCCCCGATTACATCCTCTCTCGGCTCCAGCCGACCCTTGGACTCGGATTCCCGACCCGAGAGGACGAGATGGAGATCCTCAAGTATCACCTCCCGTTCGCCGAAACCGAACTTCTGGCCCTGACTGTCGAGTTCCTGCAGCAGGCCCACAAGCTCAAACTCGACTTCTCGCCCCGAGACGGGATCAACCTCCTCCGGTTTGCCGTCAAGCGGATGGCACAGGACGCTCACCACCCGATAGGCCGCGACTCGGCCTGGCGCGAGGCGCTTTTCTGTGTCCTCGGCGAGGAGGCCGCCGACCTGGAAAACCTCGCTCGAAAGCGGCGCAGAGCGATGGGTAGCCAGCACGCCCCGATGGGACTCGGCGACCTTTTCTTCGACCCCGACGACCCGCTTCACCCCGACGCCGAAATCGACCCGTTCGACGATGAGGACGACGAGGACGAGCTCTTCTGACCCTTTGATCGACGGACGCGGCCGAGCCCGATCAAGATTAGGATGGGGTGGTCATCGTACCCAGGGTGGAGCATGAACGAACCGCAAGTGACCGCCGACGATTTTCTGACGATCGGACCAAACATCCGGGTCCTCCCGATCATTCATGGTTCGGGCGACTTCGCCATCCAGGTGCGTGAGGAATTGCTGGCCCGGCCCTACGACTGCGTCGCGGTCCCGCTCCCGCCCTCGTTCCAGGACGAGGTCGAATCGGCCGTCGAGCGGCTGCCCAACGTTTCGGTCGTGGTCCAGGTCGACGCGGAAACGGAGAACGACTCCGAAGAGGCTCCCGGCCCCGGCTACAGCTATGTTCCGATCGATCCTTGCCAGGGTGTCATCGCGGCGATCCGGACGGCGATGGGCGAGCGGATGGCGATCGAATTCATCGACCTGGAGACGCCCCGATTCGTCTCGGTGACGGGTGCTTTTCCTGATCCCTACGCTCTCAAGCGCGTCGCGCCCGATCGATTCGCCGCGGCGATCCTGGCGGCTGTCCCTCCCCCGGAGCGGGGGCAGGTGACCGATCGCATCCGATGGATGGCCGCCCGGCTCCGCGAGCTGGAGTCGAAACATCGCCTGATCCTGCTCGTCTGCTCGATCCTCGATTGGCCCTGGATTCGTGACGCCTACACCCGACAGCTCCCGCCGCCCAACTCGCCCTCGTTCTTCTCGCCGATCCAGACGTTTCCGGTCGATCCCCGGACCCTGATCTTCGTCCTCGGCGAGCTTCCCTACATCACCGCGCTCTACGAGCGAGGACGCCGCGAGCTGACTCCCGACGACAATCTCTCGGTCGATGGCGTCAAGGAGATGGTCCTCGACGCGCGTCATCGGCTGAAACGTAAACTGCCAAAAATTGCCGCACGGATTACTCCACAGGTCCTCTCTGTTTACTTTCGTTACGTCCGAAATCTCTCGCTGATCGATCGGCGGCTGACGCCCGACCTCCACACTCTGATTATCGCGGCCAAGCAAACGGCGGGCGACGACTTCGCGCTGGCCCTGGCCGAGACTGCCCGCGAATACCCGTACACGAATTCCGAGCCGCCAGCCTTCGGCGAGCCAGGAGCCGTTCGGATGGGCATCCATCGCGGCGAGGTTCCAATCTGGGGGCCTGGCCCGATGGTCAGCCGGCTCCCGGGCCAATCAATGAGCTGGCGCCATTGCGAGCTAAGACCACAGCCAACGCGAGAGGAGCAAACCCGATGGCTCCAGCGCTGGGATCCGTTCGGGATGTGCTCGTGGCCGCCCGAGGACGACCGGATCGAGAGCTTCCACCGACATGTCCGCGACCAGGCCAGGGCGATTATCGGTGCCGACCTCGCCCGCACCGAGAAGTTCACCACCAGTGTTCGCGATGGCATCGACATCCGAGAGACTCTTCGGAACTGGCACACGGGCGATCTTTACGTGAAGGTCGTCCCGCCGAGCCGGGGCTCCATTGAGGTGGTTGTATTTCTGTTTGATGTCCCGGCCGACCCCGATCGTTATCCCAACCGGTCAACCTGGTATGCCGAGCATTCCGAGGAATCGACTCTGGCCTTCTATGCCACCGACCCGTTCAAGTCAATGGTCGGGCCCGGGATCGCGCAGGCCGAGTACGGCGGGGCCCTTTTCCTGTTCCCGCCCCGGACCATCCCGGACATCTGGAACGATCCTCAGCTCGACTTCACGACGACGATCGAGGAACGGCTCCTCGGCGGTGCGTTCCTGCACAGCAGAGACCGCCACGTCGCGGTGGTGAGTCCGAGGATTCCACCCTCGTCGTGGCGGCGGCTGGCCCGGCGATTCGGCCGAAAGATCGTCCATCTGCCGTTGAAGCGGTTCAGCGGTCAGCTTCTGGAACGGCTTCGGACCTTCCACATTCTTAACGGCAAGCAGGTTCGATCGTACGCCGCGGACTTCATCCGCGACCTGTAGAGAACGCCCCCGGGTCGTCGCATCCGAAGAGGAGAGATCCTTGACTTCCATCCCTCTGATCGCCCTGACGGCCGCACTGGCCCAGGCCCCCGAGGCACCGGCGAGGGCCTTCGACGCCCCGAAGTACGGCCTGAGCGCGAAGGTTCCGGCCGCCTGGAAGATCGTCGAGCGCGAGAAGGACGAGCGAATCTTCGTGGCGATCGTCCCACAGCCAGGGTTTGGCTCGCCAGGCGTGGCCGCCTGTGAACTGGCCACCGCACCCGAAAGTCTGGACGACTACCGAACACGGATCGATCGGACCGCCGAGCGCGGCAACCGTCCCGACGCGAAACTCGCCACCAATCGGATCGTCCAGGACGACCGAGGATCTCGTCTTGAGACCGTCTGGGAATCGCATCCGGCCGCCGGCGGTTTCTGGCGAGAGGTCACCATCCGCGTGATCGCGAACCGACAGCTCTACTCGTTCATCCTCAACGTCGAGGATTCCGCCTACAAGGAAGCTCGTCCCAGGTTCGACGCCATCGTCTCGAATGCCGCCTTCTCGCCACCCGACACCGGCGCCGACCGCCTGGCGAAGGACGCCAACCGGTGGCTCCAGCGCGAGTACAAGTTCGCTCTCGACCTGCCCGAGGGCTGGGGTCCGGTTCTGGCCCCAAGCGCGGTCGCCCTCCTGTTCGCCAATGGTCCGCCTCACGGGATCTGGTCGGATAACCTGCTCGTCCTCGCCCACCCACGGCGCGGTCGGGATCTCGACGAACTGGCCCGCGAACTCCCCGACCGGCTCCGCGAGGAGGAACCAGGCTGCGAGATCGTCGCCTGCAAGGTCATCCCGCTTGGCGAGAAGGCCCGGGCTCTGGAGACAATCGCCCGAACCAGACGCGGCCCATTCTCGATGACTGTGATCGAGTGGCGATTCCCTGGCGATCGGTTCGACTACGAGCTGAAGTTCACCGTCGAGTCGGATCGCTTTGACCGGCAGGTCCCGGCCTTCCGCAAGAGCCTCCAGAGCTTTCGCGAGCTTCCCGGCGCGGTCCCCGCGGGTGGCGTCGGGAAGTCGGCCTGACCTCTGGTCTCGGTGCGTCGAGGATTGACCCCCTCCGCGCCCGCGTACGATAATCGAGGGCTTGTGGGTCTGGCACCGCGCCGGGACGTCCCGATCGTGGTTGCCATTCGACCCGTCCGAGCCGAGCATGGGGCCGAACGTTGGTGATTCCGATCGAGAATGTTCGCGACTTCCCTGCCCGGGCGCGTGGCGCCTTCGTGACCGTCGGGAATTTCGATGGCGTCCATCGGGGTCATCAGCACCTTTTATCCCGGCTCCGGCAGAAGGCCGACCTTGCCGGGGCTCCGGCGCTGGCGATCACGTTCGATCCGCATCCCGCGAC
The DNA here is from genome assembly GCA_027449865.1 of Planctomycetales bacterium. Lineage (GTDB taxonomy): Bacteria > Planctomycetota > Planctomycetia > Isosphaerales > Isosphaeraceae > JAKAUH01. The sequence goes on along the minus strand of DAIDKV010000213.1, from coordinate 9,805 downwards.
GCTTCTCCGTCCAGCCCAGGCGCCCGTTCCGCTGGTCTGGCCCGATCGCGAGGTCAGGCTGTTGGTCGAGGCGGGCGCGACCGAGGTGGGTGTCTTTCGGACCGGTCCCTGGCTCCTCGGCCTGACCGCCCGCGAGTTCTTCGACCGTGTGATCCGCGAACAACTCGGCGCCCGGGGTCTGGTCGAGGGCCCGAACTTCGCCTTCGGACACGACCGGGCCGGCGACGTCACCATCCTCCGCGACTGGTGCGCTGAGGAGAGGATCGACTTCGAGGTCGTCGAGGGAACGCAGATCGACGGCGAACTGGTCTCCTCAAGCCGAATCCGTCGCCTTCTCACGGCCGGTGATGTCGTCGGCGCGTCCGCGCTTCTGAGCCGTCCGCACCGGATTCGGGGCGCCGTAACCCGGGGCGCCGGCCGGGGCGCGAAGCTTGGATTCCCAACGGCCAATCTCAACGCGATTGACACCCTGATCCCGGCCGATGGTGTCTATGCCGCAATCGCCTACATCGACGGCCAGGGTCCTGGAAATCCGGCCGCATGCCACATCGGCCCGAACGCGACCTTCGGCGAGGTGACCCGCTCCGTCGAGGCCCATCTTCTCGATTTTTCGGGTGACCTCTACGGCCGACAGGTCGAGCTGGATTTTCTGGCGAGGCTCCGCGGAACCCGAAAATTCGAGGGCCCCGACGACCTGCTCCGCCAGGTCCAGGCCGACATCGAGGAGACCCGGCGCATCGGGTCGGCCTGAGGTCGATCGATCAGGGCTCGCTTCGATGCTCGTAATACCGACCGAGCGCAAGGATTCGCCGGACCTGCCGGGCGACGACATGGCCGGTCAGGATGAGACCGGCAACGAAGATGTTCGGATGGATCAGGTTGGGACTGGGTCGCCAGAGCGGTCGCCCGCCGTTCCAGAACAGGGCCGCGTCGATGTAGAGCCCTCCAAAGGCGAGAACGGCGAGGAACGTCGTGATCCAGACGAGGTGCACGCGCCACCAGAGACCCGAGGCGGCGATCAGAAGCGGGTATCCGACCAGCAACGTCGCCTCAACGTCCACAATCCGACCGCCAGTCGCTGGAACGATCGCCGAGTTCTCCAGCAGCTTGATCACAATCGTCATGCAGGCAAGGTCGGCCGACGACCAGAGCACGCGGACGCGATCGGAACGGACGCCCGAACGGAGGAGCATCTGAAAGGCCGTCGCGAGGATGGCCCAGAGTCCGAGAACGCCCTGGATGGTCCAGTGCAGTCGGCTGTCGGGATCGGTTGAGACCGCGAAGTTGGCCTGGGTGATGATCGCCATCAGTCCAAGACCCCCCAGTCGAGAGACCAGCTCCGGCTCTCGGCGGTTCCAACGTCGAAGCCGGGCGCCCGGACCAGCGGCCTCAATCCCTTCGCCTTTCAGATAGCTATCGAGATCGCGGGCAAGGGCATTGGCGTTTGGGTATCGGTCCCGGGGGGCCTTTTCCAGGCACTTCAGGCAGATGCTTTCCAGCTCGCGGGGGATTTCCGGGCGGATCTCTCTCGGCGGCGCGGGGTCGCGCTCCAGAACCTGGACAACGGTCTCCATGATCGTCGGAGCACGGAACGGCGCCCGGCCGGCGAGCAGTTCGTAAAGGATCGCCCCCAGGCCGTAGACGTCGGTGGGTGGACCCAGGCCGGCCCGCGAGCCTGTGGCCTGCTCAGGAGCCATGTAGCTGGGCGTTCCGAGGATCGTCCCGCTGATCGAGAGCGAGCTGTCCACGCCGGCACGTCGAGCAAGGCCAAAGTCCGTGAGATAGGGGCGTCCCTGTTCGTCGAGTAGCACGTTCGAGGGCTTGAGATCACAGTGCAGAAAGCCCTTTTCGTGCGCGTAGTCGACGGCCCGGGCAAGGGTTGCGACCAGCCGGGCGGCCGACCTCGGATCGTCGCGAAACCGGGCGATCTGTCGCGAGAGGCTCGGACCGTCGATCAGCTTCATGCTGAAGAAGGGTCGATCCTCGTGCTCGCCGACCTCATAGATCGGAACGATGTTGGGATGATCGAGGTTCGCCGCCAGTTCGGCCTCGCGAAGAAACCGCCTGCGCTCGACAGTCGTGGCCATCTGACCCGAGAGAATCATCTTGAGGGCCACCACGCGATTGAGCGAGATCTGGCGGGCCTTGTAGACAACCCCCATCCCACCCCGGGCAATTTCGTCGATCAGCTTGTAATCGCCGATGACGGCCTGAAGGTCGATCTCGGTACGATCGCCGACCTTGCGGCGCCTGGCGGTGAGCCGATCACCTGGTTCACCCGCCATGGACGGCCGGAAGACCGTCGCCCCGCGTTCGTGGAAGGTCCGGGCGACGAGCTCGGCGAAGGCAGGAAAACGCGCGGCGTACTCCTCGGGCGTCGGTGATTCGCCTGCCTCGCACCTCAACTCCAGTTCGAGGGGCAGGAGCTCGCCGAGGAGTGCGGCGTCAGACTCGGGGCCGAGCTTTCCCAGGCGATCCTCGAGCGCGGGGCGATCGCCAGCGCGCCAGGCCGCCTCGAAATCCTCGCAGATTCGGTGGAGGGAGCGGGCCCACGCCAGCGGGTCGTCGCCGGGCCGGGCGGGATCGTCGGACATCACGATTCCTCGACGAACGACATCCAGGTCTGGCGGATCAGGTCGAGCCGCCGGGCAACGGTTCGCCGGGCGCAACCGAGTTGATCGGCGATCTCGTCGTTGGTGTAGCCTTCCATCCGGCTCAGCGCGACCTGTCGGAGCGAGTCGTCGTCGAGGGCGTCGAGAAGACGCTGGCATTCCTCGGCCATCATCGCGGCGAACTCCGGCGTCGGGCCCTCGCCGGCGATCCGTTCGAGGCCCGCCATCGAGCCATCCTCACCCGCGCCAAAGAGCATCGCCTCGTCAACAACACGGCCGCCGCCGCGCTTCTGACGTCCCTCGCGCTGGGCCTGAGCCATCGCCTTGCGAGCGGTGATCACGACGAGCAGCTTCCAGAGGTCATCTCGATCGGCGAGCTGAGGGAATCGTCCACGCGCGATTCCGCCGCAGAAGCTATTGAAGGCGCTGAGAGCGGCGTCTTCCTCGTCCTCGCAGGCCGAGGTTCGACGGGTCTTCCGGATCTTTCCGCGAGCCACGCCGACCAGCCGGGAAAAATAGCGTTCCCAGAGCGGCTGGGCGGCCGCGAGGTCGCCTTCCTTGAGGTTGCCCAGCCAGCAGGTGACCGAACCACCGCCGTCGACTTCGTCCATTTTCCGAAACCCCACTTTCGCAAGGTCCGCGGGACACCCGCCTCGTCCGGGGCGGGCCCGACCGTCGCGTATTGTAACCGCCTGGCTCCGATGCCCCAACGGCGGAAATGGATTCTCTCGCCTGGAAGCCTGGAAGCCTGGGATCTTCCGGCGTTGACAATTGTTGCGTCAAACGGGCAATGTCGGCGTGGAGCAAGAGCGGTGCGTGGAGCTGCACTCTCACCGGGCGAACGCATGGTCATCACAGGTCAGCGCCCGCCTTGTCCCACGTGCAAGAGTGCGATCAAACCGCTTAATTATGTCGGTTCAAAAAACATATTTATGATGGCGGTTCGCTTTTCCTTTCGGGGCCGGCCCCGGGGGTCGCGGTTCCAGGTTGATACCAGGCCGCTCTGCCATCCCCTCGACCCACCCCGCCGACCCGAACGAACGGTTACTCGTCAGCGATCGGCGGACCGCTGTCAACTCGGGTTCGTCTTGCTCCGATACTGCCTTGGACATGTATGCCTCTTTTTCCTCCTTCCGTTACTCCCAGGACTTCGTCTTGAATCCAAGGCTTGTGGCATTCTCGCTCACGGCTCGTTTGAACGGGTCAGAAACTCCACCGGGGAACTCGGCGTTGATCTCGAGCGTGATATTGAGTGAGGCGTTCGGGTCGCCTGCGAGGATGCTGATGATCTCCTCGGCGACATCGACGAGACGCACCTTGGCGCTTGACGGAGTGATCTGGATCGAACCGTGAAACGACCTGGCCTTCGCGGAAGAAGTCCCGCTCTTGGTCCCGGTCCCATCGCCCTTCCCGCCCGTGATCGTCCCCGTCTGACCGCCAGTCCCGGTCCCGAATGTCCCGTCGGTGACCGTGACTCCGGTGCCGCCATCCGTCCCAGTCTTTTCCCCGTCGTCATCTTTCTTGAGGCTCGCTTCGTATTGCCTGGCGGCCTCGGGCTCGATGAGCAATAGCGTGTCGTCCAACTGGACGCTGCCGTCTCCGAGGCGGAAGCCCTCGTAGCTCTCCCCGCTCTGCCCGAGGGCCGTCCCGAAGAAGTCCCTGGAGGCCGCGCCCGTCCGGATCGCCTGGGCGAGCGAGTGCCGGTTCTTCAGCCTCGGCAGGTAGAGGTACCTGAGCGAGTCCTCCCAGAACGTCATCGCCCCGACCGCCGTCTTGCCGCCCTTCCAGTAGAGCTCCTTGAGCTTCGACCGGAGATGAATCGGCGACCACGTGTCGATCACCAGCTCGTTCTCGCGGCAGACCCGCTCGACCTCGTCGGGCGCATTGCTGCTCGTCGTGTTCAGCACGAATGGCTCGACGACCGGCCGGGATGCCGTTGGATCATCCTGGACGGGGCACAGGAGCCACTTGAAGCATTCTCGGGCCGCCCGGGGCAGGACGGCGTTCGCCGCCTGCGACTCCTTCTCGGCCTGCCTCCGCTGGATCTGGTCGATGTTCAGCCGGCCCTCGTCCACGTCCTCGACGATGCTCGCCCAGGCGAGCGCCACCCTCGTGACATCCCGGAGCCGGTTCAGCACGACGCCGTCCGGGGCGAGGAAGATCAGCCGGTTCGCCCGGTGCCGCGGCTGGTTGCCGTGCGAGCGGAGATACTCCAGCACGACATCCGTCGCTTGCCGCGGGTCCTCCTTGAGGAAGGGCTGGTCGGGCGGGAGCACCACGAGCCGCAGGGCGCTGTCGTCAGACACATCCGCGTGCGGCGTGAAGACATGCACCCCGTCGAACGGCGACACGCTCGAAAACAACTTCTTGACGACCTCCTCGACCTTCTTTCGGACGTCGGTCTTCAGGTCGAACCGCTGCTTGCGGTCCTCCATCTCGCGCCGGAGGTTGGCCCGGGTATCGAACCAGAATCGGGTCGTATCGGCCGCCTTGTCCCCGGAGCTGTTCAGGTAGTGGAGCCGATCCGCGAGCCGCCCCAGCGCATCGGCGTAGACGGCCGTCGTCTGCCCCGGCTGGAGGCAGCCGAGGAGTACCCGGCCGCGGTCCAGTCCACGGATGCCGGGCTTTGTCGATACGCTCGACGGGGCGGAGCCGAGGAACAGAGTGCGGGCGACCCGGCGGGCGGCATTCACCTGCCCGAACCGGGGCTCCTTGCCTTCGAGCTCGGTCGTCTCGGCCCGGTCGCCGTCGATGTCCTTCTCGATGACCGGGTCCCATCCCGGCGGGAGCAGGTACGTCATCTCGTTTCGGACGTCCCCGTCCATCAGCGGCAGGCTACCCGGCAGGATCAGGAGGTCCTTGTTGTCCGCCTTCCAGAGCCGGGCGATGACCTTGGCCATGAGCTTCAGGACGCCGCGGGTCCGCTGGAAGCCGTCGATGGTAGACCAGTCCTCGTAGAGGCGATCGAACACCTCGGGGTGGATCGGATAGGCCTGCGTGAGCCGGTCGTTGTACCGGCCCTCCTGGGTCTCGCTGGGGAGCCTTGCCCCTTCGGAAATATAGGCATCGGCGAACGCCCGGCAGACGGCGTCCCTCGCCTTCAGGTCCTTGATCGGCTCGAAGAGCCGACGCCGGACGATCTCAAAAGCCTCCTCGGTGGCGACGGGCTTCCAGAGCGCCTGGACCCGGCCGAACGTCTTCTCCAGGGCCCTGAGTGCCCCGACCCCTCGGGAGCTACCCGCCTCGACGTCCGATTCCGGCAAGCTCGCCAGCACCACGGCGGTCGGCACCTGCTTCACGGCCTCGGTAAGGGCCTGGACGAACGACAGGTTGCTGTCGTAGGTGCCGCCGGAGAGGGACGAGCCGTCCGAGAACTGGCGGATGTAGGCGACCAGCTCATCCATCAGGACGACGCACGGGGCGAAGGTTTCGAGGAGCTCACGGAGGACCTCCTTGCCCGGCGAGGTGCCGTTGGCGTCGGCATCCTTCACATGGCCGAAGCCGTCGCCGCCGCCGAGCTGCCAGGCAAGTTCGCCCCAGAGGGTCTTGATGGTGGCCTTGCCGTGCTTCCACGGCTGGCCCGGCGCGTGGGCCGTGCCGTCGATGACGGCGACCCGGGCCTGTGGCACGTCCATCAGCCCGGCCTGCTCAACGAGCGTCGGAATGCCCTGCAACTCCGAGAGCGGGCACTTCCGTGAGGCGAGATGAAGCACAGCCAGCATCGTATGCGTCTTGCCGCCGCCGAATGCCGTCTGGAGCTGGATGACCGGCTCGCCGCCGAGGCCACCCAGACGCTGGGCGACCTGGGTGAGCAGAAGGCGCATCCCCTCGGTGATATACGTACGCTCGAAGAAGGCCTTCGCATCCTGGTACTCGGCCGTGGCCTTGCCCGAATGTACGGCCGAGATGTCCGCCGCGAACTCGGACTGCTGGAAGGTCCCCTTGAGTACGTCGTTGTGGGGGATCGCGATCTCACGCCAGGGTTTCATGATGGTCCGTTTCCTCAGGTAACTTCCCAGGGGATCTCTCCCATCCGGGTCGTTTCCACCACGAGAGGGTGTGGGTCAATCGCTTTGATGAGCTGCCTTAGTCGTTGCCGTATGTCCGCCGGGTCGATAGCTCGTGGGAACAGCCTGGAAGGCTTCGTCGTCTGCTCCAAGTGCAGCACGACCCGGATTCCCTTCGAGCGTAAAGCCCGCCGGGCGGCGGACATTTCCCCGGCATCATTCGCGTGGAACTGGGCCGAGACGAGGCCCGCCAGCGTGTCCCTTACCTTGTTGGCCACCTCATCTGCCAGGTTGATGGTCTTCGTCCGGCGATGTCTCCGGTAGTCTTTCACCTCCAGGAGCCAGCAGCAGCCCTGCGGTTCAATCGCCAGCATGTCGATCGCCTTCGTACCTCTGCACACCGAGTTGAATTGGTTCCGGTAATGCGACCACTCGTCATACTTCTCGGCGAGCCATCCATCCGCGAAAGCGAATGTCAATCCTCCTTCGGTGATCACCGGCATCAGGCGGGCTCCGTGTCGAGATAACGATCCGACTGGCTCAACTCCTCATCCAGGGCATCGATCTTGCCGATGTCGTCCACCGAGTCCCCTTGCTGAACCTTCACCCCGCGGGCGCCGGGGTGAAGTCCGAAGAAGCGAGGCATCACCCGGAGGAATTCGGGCGTCTTCAGGGCGATGTCGAGTTCCCGCATGAGGAAAAGGCTGTGGGTCGCGATGAAAACCTGGATGCCCGACAGGCACAATTGAAGGATCGTTCGGGCAACGCGCTTGATGACCTTCGGATTCAGGTTGGCCTCGGGCTCGTCCCAGAAGAGCGAGCCGGTGCCGATCAGCGACCCCGTGGCGATCAGGCGTGCGATCATCGCCAACTTGCGATATCCTTCCGCCACGAGGTGAGCTTCGATGCTACCGGACGGGGTATTCAGGTAGAATCGGCCGTCCTCAAGGACGACCTTGCCGCCGAGCTGATCCTCAAGCGGCTCCAGCAGGCCCTTGATCTCGCTCATCCGGGGCCCCTTGGCCAGCGGCGCCCCAAGCAACAGGCACGTGTCCCTCCAGGTCTCCTCGAAGGGAAGCTCCGTCGTCTCGTACAAAGACACAAACCCCGGATAGATTGTGAGCAGTTCCCGCGTCGGCAGGTAGACTGGCGGGCGACCCTCCCATTTCGAGGGGACCGTCTCAACCGTCACCTCCGTCTTGCTGGACGTATTGAAGGAGAAGCCCAGTCGAAGTGACCTGGCGTGGAACTCGGCGTCGATCTCGCAGCGACTCCGCCCCGCCTGTCGTCGGGCGAGTCGGCCAAGCGCCTCGGGCCGGAATACACCGCGCAGCTTCTTTGCGATCGCCGTCTCCAGATACCCTTTCGTGGGCGTCGGCGACCCTGAATCCTTCTCCCCCCGGGCGTTCACGGCGGCAACCGAGTAGGCTGCCTTCAGGACGTGGGTCTTGCCCGCGCCGTTCTCGCCGATGACGACGTTCAACTGCGGCGAGAACTCGAAGTCCGCGTGCGTGAACACCGTCAGGTTCTTGAGGACCAGTCGGGTGAGCATCAGCCGGCCCCCTCGACGTCGAACAGAGTCCGCTGCTGCGGTGTTGCGATCTTAACCGCGGCGCTCTCGATGCCGCTCCAGCCGGTGACCACCTCGTTGTAAGCCCTGGCATCTTCGGCCCGCCCCGCACGTTCGGACAGCGTGTAGAGTCGGTACGCGAGCTGGCGGGCGGCCTCGGCCTTGCCGGCGACGCCGGCGAGTACCCTGGCCGCTCCGGTGTCGCCCTCGACGTTGTAGGCCCGGATGAGCTGGTGGAGGGCCTCCCACACGGGCAACCGCTTATCCGTGGAGGGGTCCCAATCCGCCGGGTACTCCCGCCACCTGAGAAGCCGAACGTTCCCGCCGCCGGCTTCGACCACGCCGGATTGCTGAACGCCGGCGACGCTCGTCCCCTTGGCCCGGGCGAGGGTATCGGCCTCGCCGAACTTGCCCGTCTCCCAGCCGTGCTGCTCGAACCAGTGGAGGCAGAACTGGGTGTCGGCGTCGAAGTCGTCCTCGGCGAGGAAGCGGTTGATGAGCCGGAGCGCTGTCTTCACGGACATCGGAGTTCCATCGGCTTCGAGGACGGCCTCGTAGCGGCTGAAGATCGCCATGCCAGGGCCAATGATCGCCTGCGAGAGGTCCACCGGAGCAACCGGCGAGTGGAGGCCCTCGCTCTCTCGGGTCATGGCGTCGAGCGCCAAAGGCAGAGCCTCGTTGAGCTGGCGGACGAACTGGCGGCGAGAGATCGTTCCCGCGTCCGTAGAGCGGGGCCGGCAGACGAGGATGATGGAAGAGGCGAGGGAGTTCACGACTTTCTTCAGGCTACCAACGAGTTCCGTTCGCATCGGCCAAGTGCCGGTGATCATCAAACCGGATTTCAACACAGCGTCCAGAAATGTCTCCCAACCGGTGCTGTTAGTCCCCGCGCTTTCGGTCTCCGATTGTTTAAAGGCATAGTAGATTGTGATAGGAGCGGCGGCGTTTGCTTGTACTGCAATGTTGTGCATCACATGCGTCATGCCATGGAGGAAGAATCTCTCAGCCGCTTCTTTGGTTCCGTGGCGATAGGGTGTGGCGACCAGTTCCTCGGTCTTCGGAACGGCAATCGTGGCAAGCAGATCCGGGAAAACAGGGCGTAGTGACCTGCGAAGCCAAACATAGAAATAGTCTGACAGGTCTCCATAGCCGATGTTGTCGTAGTAAGGCGGGTCGGTTGAAACAAGACTCGCCCCCACGCTTGCTGTTGTAGCATCGTGCTGGGATACCGTTCCCGAAGCAAGCACTCTTGGAAGTCGCTCAAGTACCTTGGTCACCGCATCCTGAGTAATAATGAACCCACCACCAGCCTCAGAGAGCGGATTTGCCTCGGCGAAGTCCCACGTCATCGGCAGTGCTTGCCTTGAAAAGGCTTGAGTAAGTCGATCTGGATCGGTTTGCCACGTGGCGAGCGTCGTGTTTGTCAACGTGTTCTTATCGATGCAAAATCCCAAATAAACGCTCACTGCCTCGGCATAGGCCCTCGCCCCCTCGCCGCCGTCGGCGAGCGGTTGATCGTCCTGGGAGCGCGGGCGTCCCGCCCGCATGTCTTCGGGGCCCTGGCCCTGGCTTTGTGTGTCACGAGCATTGGATGCCCATATTGCAGAAACTACCTA
>DAIDKV010000212.1 GCA_027449865.1 Planctomycetales bacterium | reverse complement strand
GCTTCGGCGCGAAAGTCGGTCATCGCCGGGATCATCCACCCAACCGCCCGCCCGCGAGAATCCTCGCTGGCGGGCGGTTTTTTTTGCGCTCGTACCAGCATGACTTTTCTCGCTTGTAACCCGTGACTTTCACTTTGCGAGAATCTCCGCACCACGATTCGTGGCTCTGGTGATCATGATTGAGCTGTTCCCGATACCGAGTCTTTCCTCGAGTTTCCGCACCAATCGCTCGACCTCGGATCGTGGTTGTTCACTGAAGGCATAGATTGTCGGTCCCCAGGAACTCTGACCGCATCCGACCAGCCCGGCCTTTCGGCATTCCTCGAAGATCTCATGGGCTTGCCGCGGCTGAAAAATCCCGCCCTGCGCCGGTGCGAAGGCACCACCAACCTCGCGCTGGAGTTCCTCGAGTGCCATGCCAAAATCCAGAAGATTCGCCGCCGCAACGCTTGGCAGTAGATCCAGGAGGATCGTCCGACAGAGCTTTTCCGTGAAACCCGGCGGAACTGCGGGTAGGTCACGAAACGCCTCGATTTCCTGCTGGCCGTGGAGCCCTCGCTCCTTGAGAGGACGTATGACAACGATTGACCATTCCAGCGGGAATTCCAGTCGAATGATCATGGCTGGTACATCGTCGGAGCCTTTGCGGCCTCCATCGACGATCAATCCGCCGTGATCGAAGCCGTGAAGGCCGATCCCCGAACGCATCCCACGACCCGTCAATCGAGCGAGATGGCTCGCTGGGGGCACAGATTGTCCCGCAAGATGGTAGGCTGCCGCGGCAATCGACAGGCTCAGTTGTGTTCCAACCCCGAGTCCGACATGCTCCGGCGGAGCCTTGGAAATCTGGAGATGAAAGCATGGAACCTTGATATTTTGATCGGCGAGGCGCGCTCGCACGATTTCCTGGATTCGAGCGGCACGCTCGGCAAGCAGGCCCGTGATCCGCGTTTTTGACGAGCATTCCGCGAGGATTTCAATGGCTGGCTCCTCGATCATCAGACCGAGCCCGCCGAATTGCCGAGCCAGTCCCGGTCCCCAGCCGAGTAAGCCGAAGTGCAATCGGGCCGGAGTCCTGATGGTCAACCTTTCGGAGCTCATGGCGGTGAGGGCCTCAGGTCGGGATCGAGCCCCTGGCTTTTCGCGGCCTCGCGCAGGTAATTCTGGAGGAGGGTGAAGGCGGCATGTTCAGACGCCCCGCCTGTCTTGTGTACCAGGATTTCCAACTTCCGGAATTCGAGGAGGAGGTCTCGAACCGGGAGCCAGGCCGTGCGAGTGGCGAGGATAGCCGCTTCCAGTACGGCGTGCTTGGCCCGGTTGAAACCGAAGAAGTCGCGCTGGCGGCCTTCTGCCACAGTCTCGGCCACGATCAGGGTGCGGTCTTCCCGATCATCCAGCTCGATCACCCGGAATTCGTAAAATCGGCAGGCATCCGAGAGGATGGCGCCCTCGACGACACTTGCAGGTCGGACAGTCGGGAAGGGGTTGGGGGTCACGCCGATCGCCGTCTGTGCGAGCAGAAGGACGTCGTCAGTGACGTGCAGTACACCTTCACCTCGGGCCTTGAGATTGGCGTAAGTGGTAGAACTGCGATACGGACGGAGGACGAACCGCTCGAGAACGCCCATATCAGGGACTTCAGGGCCCATCGGAGCCACGTTCACCGAATCGCTGGCATTCAGGGTTGTCACGATCCCTTCGAGTATCACACCGGCTCCTCGGCCTGATTCGGCGACGCTAAGGATCCCGGCGCGGCGTTGGGTTCGCGGTCTCTTTTCCGACGCTCGCGATGACTGACTTCCGGGACGGTCAGAAAGCCCCACTCCAGCGCCTGATCCTGCCGGTAATTCTTCCCCAGCGTCAAGGCGGTGGTGGCTTTCATCATCTCATGCCCGAGATAGAAGGCATGCGAGGCATCCTCGACACCCGTCTGCTCGAACAGCACAAAGGGATCGCGGCCGCGCAGATAGTGCTGGTTGTTCAGAGCGTGGATCTCACCGCCCTCGGCGAAGATCCTCCAGTTCGGGTCCCGAATTCGGCGCCGGAGTTCTTCGAGGTTCGCGGCCCCCTGCTCGGTGAGCCTGGGATCTCGGAGCATCACAAGCCGGGGCTCAACGTGCTTGGGAAGCCTACGACGGGCGACGGCGTAATGAGCCAGGCGACGTGCCAGGTCGATCTCGCGGACAGAGGTCCGCGCCCAGTTGATCACGGCGGTTGTCAAAACGCTCTCGATCGCCAGTTCCTCGCAGAAGCCGATAAGGAGCGTGTTGACGCCCGCCGAATCCGTGTCCGTCAGCTCGGTGAGATTGCCGATCCCCATCATCATCCGCGCCTCGGGATAGCGTCGGCGTGTTTCGAGGTAACGTCCGAGCGACGCGGCGAAGCCAAACCCGATGGGTTCGAGGATCGGGTCGATTCGAAATCGCACACCGCGAGCCGAGAGGAATTCGACTGTCTCGTCGAGCCCATCGAGCGTACCGGGTCGATCGGGGATCGCGACGACCTCAACACCCCAGTCAACCGATGACTCCCGGTTTGTGCCATCGACGCTCAATACGAGCTCAGCTCCCGAAGCCGTCGCATCGGCCACCTCATCGCCATGGAAACTATCGATCGAGACCCTCAATCCAGAGTCTCTCAGGGCGGAGACGGCATCACCCACGGCTTTCCAACGTGCAGCGGGATCGCATCCGAGGTCGATCACGTCGGCACCCTCCGTCTGAAATTGCCTTGCCAGACGGACCAGTTCGTCGATCGAGAGCCGGGGGGCGTGGTTGATCTCTGCAAGAATCTCGATCCGATAGTCGCCGTAATCGTCGAGCACGCGGTCGTCTTGTGAGAGGAAACGGGGCAGGTCGCCCAGATCGGCCGGTCCTCGTTCGACGGGAATTCCGGGTGCGCGATCGCGAACAGGTTGCAGGTCGCCGGCGCAGAGCCCAGGGAGAATCACCCGATCGATGCCCGGGGGAACCTCAAGATTTCGAGCGACCCATCTCGGGGTCATCAAGGCCGCGACGGTAATCGGCATGACGGCAACCTCAGCCGTGAACGCGGCGGTTGGAGCCATCCGCTCGAGAATACCCCGGAGGGCAAACTCGGCGAGCCGTCCCGTGACGAACAGGTATCGCGGCCGATCCGACATGAGCAGGTTGGCTCCCAACTAGCCTCGGACGGCGCCGCCGTTGACGCGGAGGATCTGCCCGGTGAGAAAGTTCGACCCGGGGCCAGCCAGAAACCGGGCGACGCGGGCGACATCCTCCGGCGTGCCCCATCGCGCCATTGGCGTCTCGCGTACGACGCGGTCTTGCCAGGTCGACGAGGCCAACTCACCCCAGCTCGTCTGAATCCAGCCCGGAGCGAGGCCATTGACCAGGACTTCCGGAGCGAGGCTCAAGGCCAGACTTCGAGTAAAGGCCATGATCGCACCCTTCGTCGCCGCGAAGAGTTCGCCCGAGTCTCCCTCCATGCCTGTCTCGGCCTGGTCCCAGCCCATCGTCACGATGCGACCACCGCCGGCCGCCTTCATCAGACGTCCCACAGACCGGCACAAGCGAACAGTAGCGGCCACGTCGACAGCCCAGAGACGATCCAGTTTCTGGTCGAACGAAAGCTGAGCCCCTGGGCCCGTCAGGGTATCGGCACCGGCGATGTGGAGCCACGCATCAAGTCCGTCCCAGATGGACCAGGCGCTTCGAACCAGATCGTCGCCAGCCTCTCGATCAGCCAGGTCGGCCATCAAAACATGGGAGCGGACGCCATACCGGCGTACCCGGTCGGCAACCTCCTCGGCCGCCTCAGGAGCACGATGCCCGTGGACAATAACGTCAGCCCCGGCGGCGGCCAGTTCGAGAGCCACGGCACGCCCGATTCCCGACGTCGAGCCCAGCACGATCGCTCGACAGCCTCTAGCTTCCAACGTCTCGACCCCGGATCGGCAAGCTCGGGACACGGACTGCCCTGGCCCCGCGATGCCTGGTTGACATAGAGTTTTTTATCGCAAGCTCCACGTTATCCCCAACCTCAGGCGCCGACAAGCCGAGAGAACCCCATGACCAGCTTCCTACGACGAACCCAGGGTGTCTTCCGCTGGATGGGATCGGCGTGGATGATCGTCGGCCTGACGCTGTTCGTTATTCTCTTTCTCGAGGGAAGCCTGCGCCTGGTCTTTTTCGTCAAGGACCAGATGGCAGGCAGAACGATCCCCGATCCTCGGGTGATTGCCGAGGGGTATGGGGGCGAGACCTGGCCGATCCGGCACTACCAGGAACTCGAACGTCTCTCGGTGAGGTGGGAGCCCTACGTCTACTTTCGCCAGCGTCCCATCGCCGGCCAGACGATCACGATCGACGAGCGAGGATTCCGAAAGAGATGGCAATCGCCCCGTGATCCGACCGCGGATGCCCATCGTCGTCCGTCACGGATCTGGATGTTCGGCGGTTCGTCGCTCTGGGGATTCGGAGCGCGCGACGACCAGACCATCCCCTCGCTCGTCGCCCAAAAGATCCATGCACACGGAATCCAGGCCATCGTGGGCAACTTCTCGGAGATTGGTTAAGTCAGTACGCAGGAGGTCGTCGCGCTGGTGCGTGAACTTCAATCGGGTGGCCCTCCCGCCCTGGTCATTTTTTACGACGGCGTCAATGAGAGTACCTCGGCGCTGCTTGAAGGCGAGGCCGGTCTGACGACGAACGAGCGAAACCGCCTCGCTGAGTTCAACATCCGACGGTCGCCGTCTCGGCCTTGGGGCCGCCCTGATCGGCCGACTGGTCGGAGATTCCGCCAGCCTTCGACTGGCTCAATCCATTGGCTACCGGATCTTGCCTCCCAGAGGTCCAGAGTCGACCTTACCTGCACCCGAGCGTCGACACGAACTGGCCGCCCAGGTCGTCCGAAGATACCAGGCCAACCTTGCGTATGGTGGAACAACTCGGAAAAGGTTTCGGCTTCCGCTCGCTCCACTTCTGGCACCCGACTGTTTTTGAGAAGAAGCGGACCGTCCCCTTCGAGCGAGAAGCGGCCGAGCAGCTCGCCTGGGCCCGTCCCTTCCTTCTGGAGGTTTACGAGGCCGTTCGGGTCTCCAATGGTCTACGAACCGTTCCCTGTTTCCACGACCTGAGTCACGCCCTCGACAATCATCCTGGTCTCCTCTTCATCGATTATTGCCACACAACGGAGGCGGGTAACGAGGTGATTGCCGAATCCATCGCACGCGAGGCGATCGCGTCGCTCGAAGCGGCTGGACAAGGCTCTGATCGTGGCGATCCCGCGGCGGCTGCGGTAAGATGACCGCCGAGCGGCTCCGACAAGACGGGAACAGGCCCCTCGCAGAATCGGAACCAGTCCTCATATTGCCAAAGTCTCGAAGGAACCGTGGAGGGTGCGAGCAAGATGGACCCGAGTCGGACGGTCGATGATCGGAGGATCTGGCCCGACTCGGTCTGCACCGCGTGTGGATGCCTCTGCGACGACATCGTGGTGAAAGTCAAAGGAGACCGGATTCTCGAGGCCCAGGGCGCCTGCTCGATTGGCGAGGGGCATTTCCTTGGGAATCGTCGGGGCGATGGTCCTGAAGCCTGGATTCATGGAGAGCCGGCAAACTTCGACGAGGCTGTCGAACGAGCCGCGATCCTACTCGCCGGGGCTTCCTGCCCGCTCGTGATCGGTTTGCAGGAATGCACGACCGAGGGTCATCGAGCTGCGGTCGAGCTTGCCGAGTCGATCGGGGGAGGCCTCGAAGTCCCCGGGGTTTCCGCGACAATCTTATCGCTCCAATCGGTCGGCGAGGTGACGTGCACCCTGGGCGAAATTCAGAACCGGGCCGATTTCGTGCTCATCTGGCGGGCCGATCCGGTTCGAACACACCCCCGCCTATTCTCCCGACACGTGCTCGAGCCCAGGAGCGATTTTCTCCCAGGCGGTCGCAACGATCGCTTCCTGGCTGTCGTCGACATCCGAGAGACGACGACCCTGAAAGAGGCCGACCTGGCGATCCCGATGGACGAGGGTGCCGAGGTCGAGGCTCTCTGGTTACTTCGCGCGCTGGTCAAGGGGATCGCAATCGAGGCCGAACAGATCGCGGGAGTGGCCCTCAAGGACTGGCAAGCCCTGGTCGAGCGATTTCGTGCGGCACGTTATGGTGCGATCCTCTACGACGGCCGCTCGAATGGCCTCTCGGTTCGAGGAATCCATTCGCTGGTGCGCGAGCTCAACGAAAGGACGCGGTTCGTCGTCATGCCGCTCCATTCTGGGGGGAATGGGGTCGGAGCGCGGAACGTGCTGACCTGGCGGACGGGCCTCCCGGGCGCGGTCCGCTTCGTTGAGGGTCAAGGACCTCTTTCATCCGACGCCGGACTGCCTTCTGCGACCGCGGCTGACGCGGTGCTGGTCGTCTCAGGTAATCCGATGGTGATGGACAACGAGCCGACAACAGAGGTCAGACGCAAGATTCCCCGAGTCCTGCTGACAGGAAACCAGGAACCCCATCCGCAAGCCGCCGAGGTGGTCATCCGGACGGCCGCCTTCGGCATCGAAACGAGCGGCACCGTCTACCGGATGGACGGCGTCCCCCTGCCCTTGCGGGCCGTGGTTGCCTCGCGATTCCCTACAGTTGAGGCCGTCCTTCGATCGATCGAGCATCGCGTCCGCGAGCGGAGGGCCTGAGCCGTGGCACTCCTCCTGAGGCGAACCGACGAATCCGACCTTCCCATCGAGGTCATCGGTGTCCGGCCCGATCGACTTCGCGGTATGCCCCCGGCCGAGATCGGGCGATTTCCCATTCGGCACGGGAACCGCACCGTTCCTCTCGCCGAGGTCTTCCAGATCAAGGGCGATCCCTCGGACGAGCGGATCGACTTCGAGGGAAATCTCCGGAACGTTCATCGAATCGGCGCGCAGATGTCGGCGGGGCGAATCGTCGTCGATGGTTGCACTGGGTGGCACCTAGCGGCACAAATGAGCGGGGGAACGATCGAGGTCTCCGGCGATGCCGGCGACTGGGTCGGCGCCGAAATGACAAATGGCCACGTATCAATATGCGGGTCTGTCGGAGATCTCGTGGGAGCCTCGTACCCCGGCTCGAGGCGCGGGATGACGAACGGAACGATCCTGGTCGGGGGTTCCGCCGGAGCCGAGATCGGCCGGTCCATGAGACGAGGGACGATCGCGATCGGCGGCGCTTGCGGCGATCACGCCGGGCTCGGAATGATCGCCGGGACGATCCTCGTTTTTGGGTCATGCGGGCGATATCCGGGCGCGGAGATGCGGCGCGGGACGATCGGGCTCTTCGGCGGCGGACCGGTCCCGTTGCTCCCGACCTTCCGGCGAGCCGGTCGATTTCGACCGCAATTTCTGGCCCTCATCGAACGGGAGCTCCGACGCACGGGCTTCGCGGGGGTAGACTGGCCGAGCGGGAAACTGGATCTCTATCATGGGGACCTGCTCTCGCTGGGCAAGGGTGAAATCTGGACGCGGGAGGGTGGTGGGCTGGCATGATCCCGGAATTCCTGAAGATCGCCGGTGGGACGGTGTACGACCCGGCTAACGGGATCGATGGAGAGGTGCGCGACCTCTGGATGTCCGGAGGGAAGATCGTTGAAGCCCCGAGCGATTTCGAGACCCGGCCGGCACGGACGATTGATGCCAAGGGACTGGTCGTCATGCCCGGCGGTGTGGACATGCACTGCCATATCGTGGGCTCGAAGGTCAACGCCGCGCGGATGATGTGCCCCGAGCATGGGGAGATCATCCCGAGCACGACCAGCACCGGACTCCGCTACGCCGGACTCGGCTATACGACCGCCTTTGACGCCGCGATTGCCCCGCTTGCCGCCCGGCATGCCCACGAGGAACTGGTCGACACGCCCTGCATCGATCGCGGATTCTTTGCCCTGATGGGAAATAATCACTACATCATGCGAGCGATCCGGCAGAATGAGCCGGACCGGCTAAAGGCCTTTGTCGGCTGGTTGCTCGGTGCCTCGAAGGGATTCGCGGCCAAGCTGGTGAATCCGGGCGGTGTCGAGAACTGGAAGAATCGGCCCGAGGGGAACGCCCGCGATCTCGAGACGCGGGTCGATCATTTCGAGGTGACGCCTGGCCAGATTCTCGCCTCGGTGGCCTGGGCGGCTGACGAGCTGCGACTTCCACATCCGGTCCATGTGCATACGCTGAACCTCGGCCTACCGGGGAACTGGACCACGACGCTTCAAACCATGAAGCGTCTCGAGGGCCATCGTGCCCACATGGCGCACATTCAGTTCCACAGCTACGACGGCGGCGACGGAGATGAATCCACCTTTGGATCGAAGGTTGGTCCGCTGGTCGAGTATTTAAACGATCATCCGAACCTGACGGTTGACGTCGGGCAGATCGTCTTCGGGCCGGCGATCGGGATGACGGCGGATGGGCCAGTCGGTCACTTTCTCGGTCGGCTGTATGGGACGAAGTGGTACAGCAACGACATCGAACAGGAGACCGGCTGCGGGGTCGCGCCGATCGAGTACCGGAATACAACCGCGGTCCACGCCTGGCAATGGGCCATCGGCCTGGAATGGTTCTTGCTCGCACGCGACCCCTGGCGAATCGCGATGAGCACCGATCATCCCAACGGCGGGTCGTTCCTCGCCTATCCGCGGATCATCAAGCTTTTGATGGATGCGACGTTCCGGAAAGACGCCCTCGCGGCGTTGCCCGCCGAGGTCCGAGAGCGGTCGGTCCTGCGCGATCTGGATCGGCAATACAGTCTCTCTGAGATCGCGATCATCACCCGGGCTGGCCCGGCCCGGATGCTCGGACTGACGAACAAGGGCCACCTCGGTATCGGTGCCGACGCCGACGTGACGATCTACACGCCCGACCCCGATCCCGAAGTGATGTTTGCCCTGCCCCGGTACGTGATCCACCGAGGGCGTATTGTCGTCGAGCAGGGTGAGATACGGGAGGCGACGCGCGGAAGAACGCTGCATGTCGCGCCCGATTACGACCGAGGTGTCGAGCCCGATCTGCAAAAATGGTTTGAGAGCTCGTACTCGATCCGGTGGCGGAACTACCCCGTGGAGGCCGATACGATCGGAGAATCGGAGGTTGTCCCGTGATCCCGATCGTCGTCGACACCTTCGCCGAGGCGTTTCCAATGACCGCCGCCCGAGCGATCCTGACGGCCGATACGCCCGCCTGGGCCGAGACCGCCGCGCGGACGATGTCGGGCTACGCGACCAGCGTGATCGCCTGCGACGCCGAGGCCGCACTGGAACGAATCCTCGATCCCGCCGAGACCCCCGACGGACGCCCCGGTTGCAGCGTCCTCGTCTTCGCTTTTTCGCGCGACGCGCTGGAGAAATCTCTGACAAATCGCGTCGGCCAGTGTGTGATGACCTGCCCGACATCCGCCTGCTATAACGGACTTCCCGTCGCGGAAAAGTCGATCGTGGTTGGTGGACGGCTCCGCTACTTCGGTGACGGATGGCAAATCTCGAAATGGATCGGCGAGCGTCGATACTGGCGAATCCCGGTCATGGACGGCGAATTCCTCTGTGAAGAAGCCTTCGGCACGGTCAAGGGCGTCGCGGGCGGGAACCTGATCGTGATGGGCAACGATCCCTCGCGGACGCTCGCGGCCACCGAGTCGGCCGTCCAGGCCATTCGGGCGAGATGCCGTGACGTGATCCTGCCGTTCCCGGGCGGGATCGCACGGTCGGGCTCAAAGGTCGGGAGCAAGTACAGGGCATTGCGCGCCAGCACGAACACCGCGTTCGCTCCCATGCTCCGCGGAGTGGTCACGACCGATCTTCCAGCGGAGGCCACCTGTGCGTATGAAATCGTGATCGATGGTCTGACCATGGAAGCGGTCGAGCGTGCCACGGCGGTCGGGGTTCAGACGGCGGCCGGGCAACCTGGGGTGCTCGGGGTGACCGCCGGCAATTACGGAGGGAACCTCGGGCCCTTTCACATCCGCCTGCTCGACGTGCTCGATCGATATGGAGAGCCGGTCTGATCGGCTTTCCGCGGCCGCAAGATTCCGCGTTCGGAGGCGAAACGATGAGTCTCAACGAAGAAGCCATGGGGATCGCCGAGGTCCTCGCGATGATGTCCGACGATTACCGGACCGTGGTCTATCCGATCGAGGGCGGTGGCCGGTTCATCGACTGCGGAATCTCTGTCCGCGGGGGCCTGAGGACAGGCATCGAGCTGGCGAGGTGCTGCCTCGCCTCGCTGGCCGACGTTGAGCTGATCCCCGGTGAGGTGGCCGGTCATCCCGTATCGATGGTTCATGTCGTGACCGACCATCCGGTCCGCGCCTGCCTGGCGAGCCAGTACGCCGGATGGTCGATCCAGGAGGGAAAGTTCTTCGCGATGGGATCGGGGCCGATGCGGGCCGCCGCCGGAACCGAGGCGATTTTCGAGACCATCGGTCATCGCGAGGAGCCTTCGTTTGTCGTCGGGATTCTGGAGACCAGCAAGCCGCCGACAGCCGCGGTCTTCGAAAAGATCGCCGAGGCGTGCCGGGTGAAACCCTCGGCCGTGACCCTGCTCGCCGCGCCGACGGCAAGCCTCGCTGGGGGCGTTCAGATTGTGGCGCGGTCGGTAGAGACGGCGCTGCACAAGCTCGCCGAACTGAAATTTGATCTGTCGCGGATCCTCTCCGCGCATGGCTGGGCACCTCTTCCCCCGGTCGCGGCCAGCGACCTCGCCGCGATCGGCCGGACCAACGACGCGATCCTCTATGGGGCGAGAGTCGTCCTCATGGTCTCGGGCGACGACGCAAGCCTGGAAGCAATGGGGCCGAAGGTACCGTCGATGGCTTCGCGCGACCACGGCGAGCCGTTCGCCCAGATCTTCGCGCGATACAATCACGACTTCTACGCCGTCGATCCGCACCTCTTCAGTCCCGCGCAGGTCTCGTTTCAGAACGTGGAAACGGGCCGATGCTGGACCTTCGGACGGCTCGAGCCCGGCGTCCTGGAGCGGTCGTTCTTCCTTTGATCGGGACTTCGGAGACGATGAGGAAAACCGTGGCGGCGCTCGTATCCGGGCTCGGCTGGCACGTCGAGGACCTGCAACGGGCCTCGCGTCGGCTTGACGTCGAACTGCACGCGATCCCCTTCGGCGAGGTCTCGGCGACCGTCGGAAGCCGTCGCGAGATCCGGGCCGGATCGATCGATCTGAAACAGGTCGATGGAGTTCTTGTTCGGATGATGCCTCCCGGCGGTCTGGAGCCGATCGTCTTCCGGATGGACATGCTGCACCGTCTCGCGGCCTCGGGCGTGCCGATCGTGAACCCTCCCCGCGCGGTCGAGGCCGCCGTGGACAAGTATCTTTCGCTGGCGTTGATCGAAGCCGAGGGCCTCGAAGTCCCCGAGTCGTGGGCCGGTCAGTCGGCGGCCTCGGCGATGGAGGTGTTCGAGGCGATGGGCGGCGACGTGATCGTCAAGCCGCTCTTTGGCTCGGAGGGACGCGGGCTTCTGCGAGTCGGCGATCGCGAACTGGCCTGGCGGGCCTTCCACGCGATCGAGCGAACTGGAGGTGTTCTCTATTTGCAGCGAGTCGTTCGGCATCCTGGCTTCGACCTCCGTGTCCTTGTCATCGACGGGGTCGTTTTTGGCGCGATGAAGCGATCGGCGCCGATGGGTGAGTGGCGGACAAACATCTCACTCGGCGGACACGCGGAAGCCTTCCGGCTTGATTCCTCCGAGGAACAATTCGCGATCCGGGCCGCCCGCGCGGTCGGTGCCGTGGTCGCCGGAGTCGACGTGATCCATGACCTGGATCGGAATCGGCCGGTCGTTCTGGAGGTCAACGCCGTCCCAGGCTGGCGGGCCATTTCACGGGTCACGGGCCTGGACGTCGCCACCGCGGTTCTCGAATGCCTGCTCGACCGAGGGAAAAAACGATGATCGGGCCGGGACGTCGAGCTCAGTTGGCCTCTCTGCTCGAAGTCATGGCGCCGAAGCCAGGGAACGTCCATCGTTCGCGGGATCTCCCCGGCCTGACGTTCCTCGACTTCCTCGCCAGCGCGACAGCGATCGGCGAGGCTCTCGATTCCACCCGGGACGTGGGGATCGGTCGGGCCGTCGAACGCGCGGTGATCGAAACGCGAAAGGTCGTCGCCACGAATACGAACCTCGGGATGATTCTTCTGCTGGCCCCCATGGCGGCCGTTCCCGATGGGATCGATCTTCGCGAGAGCCTGCAATCGGTGCTGGGAACCACGACCATCGAAGACGCCCGCGCTGTCTATCGAGCGATTCGCCTCGCCCATCCGGGCGGGATGGGAACCGTCTCCGATCAGGACATCGCCGACGAGCCAACCCTTCCCCTTCGCGAGGTCATGGCAATGGCCGCCGACCGTGACCTCGTCGCCCGCCAGTACGCGGACGGATACCGCGAGGTTCTCGACGAGGCCCTGCCCGCAATCGCCTCGACCCTGCGAAGCGGCTGGCCTGTCGAGACGGCCGTCGTCGCGGCGCACCTGAACTTGCTGGCGAAGCATCCCGACTCATTGATCGCGCGGAAGGCGGGGCTCGACCGGGCGAGAGAGGTCTCCCATCGAGCCGAGGCGATCCTCTCGGCAGGCTGGCCGAATCGCCCCGAGGCGGCTCGTCGCTGTGCCGAGTTCGACGACTGGCTGCGCCATCCCGACCGCCGATTCAATCCGGGAACGACCGCCGACCTCGTCACGGCCGCCTTGTACGCGGCGCTCCGGGATGGGACAATTCCGGTGCCGGTCCCCTCGCATCGCGCCGGCGGATCGATCGACGAAGTTTGAGCCGAGGAACACGCCCGCCATGCCAGCCGCCACCTTCCAGGTCCGCGTCACGAAGGACTACCTCGTCTTCTGCTCGGGGCACTTCATCACCTATCAGGGCAGCCAGTGCGAGCGGATTCACGGGCATAATTACCGGGTCGCCGTCGAGGCCGAGGGTGACCTCGACGAGAACCACTACGTCATCGACTTCATCGCGCTGAAAGACCTGACGAAGACCATTCTCGACGAGCTCGATCACCGGATGATGCTCCCGACTCAGAGCCGCCTCATTCGGCTCGAAGACGAGGGATCGAACATTCGGGCACGATACGGCGATCGCTACTGGAGCTTCCCGCGCGACGAGTGTGTGCTTCTTCCGATCGCCAACACGACCGCGGAGCTGCTCGCCGACTACATCGCCGGGCGGCTGGCGACGTCCCTTCGAGAAGCAGGCCTATCCACGCCCCGCGTGCTCCGTGTCGAGGTGGAGGAGAGCTTTGGCCAGTCGGCCCGCGTCGAGCACCGCGCCGGCGAGTCAACCGCCACTCGATAAGAATGCGTCCAGCTCGGTCGGGCCGATCCGCCCATCGTGGAGCGCCGAGCCGATCAGGACGCCCGAGGCCCCTCGATCGCGGAGCGACCGGAGATCCTCCATCCCCCGGATTCCGCCTCCCGCCACGATCTCGGCGGCAGGATATCGCGCGCGGATCTCGGAAAGAAGCTCCTCCGTCCCGATGCCTCGACCGGTTCCGACTCGCCTCAGGTCGAGCAGGATCAGGCGGCGGACACCCAGGTCGATCGCCTGGGCCACGATCGAGAACGGATCGACCCCCGGCCAGTCGGCGCCTGGGGCGATTCTGGGTCGGCCGTCGTCGAGGTCCAGGCTGAAGATCAGGCGATCGGCCCCGGCCGCTTCGAGGAGGCCCGCCAGACTTCGAGGGCCGTTGACACTCTCCAGTCCGGCCACGAAATCCAACGTCGCTCGATCGAGAAAACGATCGAGATCCTTGCGATGGCGAAGGCCCGCATCGAGCCAGATGGGGCCCAGGGCTCCATGGAACGCCGCATGATCGGGCCGGCCCTCAATCGCGTCGAGATCGGCGACGTAGAGGGTTTGCAGGCCAGTCCCCTCGCGAATCGACCTTGCCAGCGCGATTGGGTCGGCGGTCGCTTGCCAGACGCTTCGGATCGGATGATACTGGTCCCTTCGACCACCGACGGCATGAACGGCCATGCCTCCCTTCAGGTCGATCACGGGGATGATCTGGAAGCCCACGGTCGTGACCCCATCGCCATCGGTCCGAAGCCTTCTGATCTACGAATGGATAACCGGCGGCGGCCTCGCCGGTTCACCGATCCCCTCGTCGATGGCCAACGAGGGAACCGCCATGCGACGTGCCCTCGCTCGTGACTTCGCCGCGATCCCAGGCGGCCGGTTGCGCGTCGTCGTCACCCTCGACGATCGACTCTCCGACGACCCCGGGCCCTGGATCATCGAGCCGATCGGAGTCGTCGACAAAGCCGATCGCGTGGCATGCCTCGCCCGGCAATGCGATCTTACCCTGCTGATCGCGCCCGAGACATCGGGAATTCTCGTCCATCAAACCAGGATGCTCGAAGCGGCCGGCGCACGGCTCATCGGCTCATCGGCCGAGGCCGTCGAACTGGCCGGCGACAAGCTCGCGCTCGCGAATCACCTCTCGGCCCGAGGGATCCCCACGCCTCCCTCGCAGGCCGTTCGACCCTCGGATGGCCTTCCCCGCGAGGCCCGTTACCCCGCCGTCCTCAAACCGATCGACGGAGCGGGGTCGATCGATACCTACCTCATCCCTGGACTCCACGAGACTCCACAGGACTTTTTTGCCTTGGAACAGGCCCTCCTGCAACCTTACATTTCCGGACAGCCCATGAGCGCGACATTTCTTGTCGATCTCCACGGTCGTTCATGGCTTCTCGCGATCGCCTCGCAAAACATCGTCGTTTCCGGGGGTCGGTTCGCGTATCGTGGAGGTCGTATCCCCGCTCCGGGGCCCGTGGATCTCGTTCCGATTCGGAAAGCCGTCGATTCCGTCGCGGGCTTGCGCGGGCTGGTCGGCCTTGATTTCGTCTGGAATCCATCAATGAGAGATGTTCAAGTACTGGAGATCAATCCTCGGCCGACCACCTCGGTTGTCGGGATCGTTCGGCTTCTCTCGCCTGGAAAACTGGCGTCGGCGTGGCTGGGCGCGTGGAAGTCGCCTCCCGATTCGATTTTGCTGGAGGGGCTGGCTGACGAGGTCCGGGCGGGAGGCGCGATCGCGTTTGACGCGGCCGGGACGATCCTCGATCGCGAGGAGGCGGCCTCATGAAGACGGAGACTCGACCCGGAGCTGGCGACTGGATTGGCCTGGATATTGGCGGGGCGAACATCAAGGCCGCCCACATCGACGGGATGGCGAAGGTGGTTCCGTTCGAGGTCTGGAAGCGACCTGATGAGCTCTCGGACGTCATCCGCTCGATTGTCGCGAGCCTGCCGGCGAGTCGAGGCGTGGCGCTGACGATGACGGCCGAGCTCTGCGACTGTTACCCGACCCGGCGGGTTGGCGTGGGGGCGGTGCTCGATGCCTCGGTTCGGGCGCTCTCGGGTCGGGCGATGGCGATCTGGGGGGTCGACGGGGTTTTCCATCGAATCGAGGTGATCCGAGCGGATCCGATGCTTGCCGCCGCGGCGAACTGGCTGGCCCTGGCGAAGCTTGCGGCCCGGCTCGTTCCCGAGGAACCCGCGATCCTGATCGACATCGGATCGACGACCACCGATCTGATTCCGATCGCGAGGGGCGAGGTCGCCGCCCGGGGACGTACCGATACCGAACGCCTTCAGACGGGCGAGCTGGTCTATGCCGGGGTCCGTCGAACGCCGATTCATGCCCTGGCGACCAGGCTCCCTCATCGGGGGGTGCCGACGGGCCTGGCCGCCGAGCTCTTCGCCTCGACGCTCGACCTTTACCTGATCCTGGGCGATCTTCCGGCCGAGCCGACGGACCTCTCGACGGCCGACGGCCGTCCCGCGACTCTCGATGCGGCCCGCGATCGACTCGCCCGGATGATCGGTGCCGATCGCGAGGGCTTCTCGATGGCGGACGCCCGCGATCTGGCGATGGCCGCCGACCGCGTTTTGACCGATCGCCTCGTCGAGGAGGCGCATCGCGCCTGCCTCGCCACGGTCGGACCGCCTCGGGCGGCGATCGTGGCGGGATCGGGGGAGTTCCTCGCGGCTCGGGTCGCGCGCGAGTTGATCCCAACATCCGGGCCGATCCTCAGCCTCAACGACGCCTGGGGACCGGCTGGCTCGGCATCGGGCTGCGCCTTCGCGGTCGTTCGCCTCGCGGCCGAGAAGCTCGACGTCGACGCCTTCCAGCCGGCCGGGGTGGAGGATCGGTCTTGATCGCGATCGTGAAGGTCGGCGGCAGCCTGCTCGACTGGCCTGAGTTTCCCCATCGCCTGACCGGGTTCCTCAAGGTTCTGCGCGAGCGGGAGCCTGACATCCAGCCGGTCTTGCTCGGCGGCGGCGGGCCGTTCGCCGATGTCGTCCGCCAGCTTGATCGCGTCCATCGCCTCGGCGAGGTCGCCTCGCATCGACTGGCGATCCGATCGATGGACCTTCTCGCCGACGTTCTGGGTCGGCTCTTCCCAGACGCCCGGATCCTCGATCGTCTCGAAGATGTCGCCCACTCGCTCTCGGGAGAGCTCGCGATCCTGGTTCCCGGTCGGATTTTCGATGCGATGGAAGCGAACGATCCCGACCCCCTGCCCTGCTGCTGGGACGTGACCTCCGACTCGATCGCCGCCTGGATCGCCGATCGCCTGGACGCTCGGTCGCTGATCCTGCTCAAAAGTGCCTCGATCGCGGAAGGTTCCACGCGCGAGGACGCGGCGAGGCTCGGGCGGGTCGACCCGTTTTTCCCGACCGCCTCACGGCGCGTCGATCGAGTCGAGTACGTGAATCTCCGCGATCCGAGAACCCGAGCGATCGAGCTCGGTCGTTCGAGAAGCGCGCCGCCTTGACGCTTGCCGGGGTCTCGGTGACAATCCCCCAGACAAGGAGAACCGTATGAACCCCGCGCGACTGGTGGCGATCGATCGCCCCGAGGCTCCACCGCTCTCCATTTCGGCGAAGCTTCGGGGGCAACTGGTGTACTTCATGACCCCGCCCGGCTCGGCCGGAATTCCCGAGCTTCGCGAGGACGAGTTCTGGTTCGCGAAGGACGAGGTCGCCCGATGGTTCGACGAGGGCGTGATCTATCTCGTCTCTCCACTCGACTCGGCCAATGCCACCGAGGTCGAACTGAGCGACGAGCAGGAGACGCTCGTCGCCTGGCTCCACAAACACGGAGTTCAGCACGTTCGGGTCGAGGAGTAGGAGGGCTTCAGTAGGGCTCGATGCCGTGGCGTCGTCGGACGTCCCGGCAATCCTCCTCGCCGACCTCGAACTCCCGGCAGGCGAGCGGGCGGTAGTCGTAATGGCGGCAGCGTCGGGATTCGAGGTCGTACCAGAGGCAGGGCGTTCCGGAAAGGGGCTCTCCCGCCGATCGTCGGGCGCGGTGATCGGCGACGATCTCCAGAACGAGATCCCGGCGCTCGCGTTTCAGCCGTTCCCAGCCCGCCTCGCCGAGCCCCTGAAAGACGCTGTAGAACGGCGGGTGCGTGACGACCAGGCAGCAGGCGCCACACCCCTCGCAGGATTCGACCACGGGTAGATCGGCTGATGGGTTCATGATGGAACCAGGATACCAGGACGACCCGCGCCGAGAACAGGAGACCCTCGCCGATGCCAGTCGGGACGGAGCCCCGCCACACCTCACCGCGATATGATGCCGTCGTCGTCGGCTCGGGCCCGAACGGGCTGGGAGCCGCCATCACGCTGGCGCGCGAGGGTCTGTCGGTGCTGGTGATCGAGGCCGCGGCGACCATCGGCGGCGGGACCCGGACCGCCGAGCTGACCCTTCCTGGTTTTCGCCACGACATTTGCTCGGCCGTGCATCCCTTTGCGACCGCCTCGCCGTTCCTGAAGTCGCTCCCGCTCGCCGAGCACGGGCTGGAACTGGTACATCCGCTGGCGCCGCTCGCGCACCCGCTCGACGACGGCCGAACGGCGATGCTGGAGCGCTCGGTCGAGGCGACCGCGCGATCGCTGGGTCCCGACGCCGACGCCTATACCCGCCTGATCGGCCCGTTTGTCGAGAGCGCGGAGGAGTTGTTCGCCGACCTGATTGGTCCGCTCAAGGTGCCGAGGCATCCGATGCTGGCGACCTGCTTCGGGATGCGGGCGATCCAGCCGGCGACGGCCCTGGCGCGCGGATGGTTTGCCGACGAGCCCGCGCGGGCCCTGCTGGCGGGGCTCGCCGCGCACGCGATTCTTCCGCTGGAACTCTGGTCGACCTCGGCGATCGGGTTGGTGCTGGGCCTGGCCGGGCACGTCGCGGGATGGCCGGTCGTCCGGGGTGGATCGCAGAACCTGGCGAAGGCGCTGGCCTCGTTTTTTCAGTCGCTCGGCGGCGAGATCGTCACGGGATGGCGGGTCGATTCGCTGGCCGAGCTGCCGCCCTCTCGGGTGGTGATGCTGGACATTGGTCCGCGAGCCTTCCTCCGGATCGCCGGGGATCGGCTCCCGTCGGGATATGCCCGGCGGCTCGGGCGGTTCCGCCAGGGCGCCGGGGCGTTCAAGCTCGACTGGGCGCTCGCCGGTCCAATCCCCTGGAAGTCGTCCGAATGCGCCCGGGCGGGCACCGTTCACCTGGGCGGGACGCTCGACGAGTTGGCGGCCTCGGAGGGCTCACTCGGACGCGGCGAGGCGCCCGAGCGGCCGTATGTTCTAGTCTCGCAGCCAAGCCTCTTCGATCCGACCCGCGCCCCCGAGGGCCAGCATACGGGATGGGCGTACTGCCATGTTCCCAACGGCTCGACCGTCGACATGACCGACCGGATCGAGGGACAGGTCGAACGGTTCGCGCCCGGGTTTCGCGACCTCATCCTGGCGCGGCACGTGATGCGACCGGCCGACTTCGAGACGTATAACGCGAACTACGTCGGCGGCGACATCAACGGAGGCGCCCAGGACCTCCGACAGCTATTCACCCGACCGGTGGCCCGAATCGTTCCGTATTCGACGCCGATTCCGGGCGTTTTCCTCTGCTCGTCGTCGACGCCGCCAGGCGGCGGCGTTCACGGTCTCTGCGGCTATTATGCAGCAAGGGCCGCGCTTCGCTCGCATCGGAACGGGGCCCTGCTGCTTCCGTCCGGTCAGGATCAGGAGATACCGACCCCGCCACTCATGTAACCGGAAACGTTATTGATGAGGGAAGGCCCCGAGGCCGTGCTCGAGAAAACCAGGACCAGCCGGGTCTGAGCCGTCACCGGGATGCTCAGACCGGTCACGATCCCGTTGGCGACGGTCCCAGTCGCCAATACACCCGTGAGCGACGGCGAGAGGGTAACCACGGCACCCGAAACCGGTGTGAAAGTGTTGTTCGGCGTCGTCGACTCGTAAAGCTGGGCCTGGACGGTGAGGGTCGTGCCGATCAGCGAGAGCGCCTGGGTCGTGCTGAAGTAGGCCGAAATCGAGGTGATCGTGCCGTCTCGCGGCACCGAGAAGGCTTCATCCAGGTTTTGCCCGGCACTGCCTGTCAGATCAATCGTCGCTCCGAGAGGGGAAGTCGTTTGCGCCGAGTTTCCGAAACCGACAAGTACCCCAAAACCCGAGAGCCCGCCCGCGATCGTCGTTATGGTCCCATCGAGACCTGAAGAGAACGGGATGATCGAGGAACCTCCTGACGCGCCGGTCGGACCCGCGGGACCCGTTGCTCCGGTCGGACCCGTCGCTCCCGTCGCTCCGGTTGGACCGGCCGGGCCCGTCGCGCCTGTCGCTCCTGCTGGACCCATTGGACCCGTCGCGCCCGTGGCTCCCATTGGACCCATTGGACCCGTCGCGCCCGTGGCTCCGTTCGGACCTTGCGGGCCCATGGGCCCCTGAGGACCCATCGCCTGATTCACATTGACGGGTGTCCGGGGCCCCATTTCAAGATTGGGCCGGGAGGCCGTCGTGTAGGCGATGTAAACGTTCGGGTTCTGAGCGAAAATGCTCCACGGGATACCGCCCGGCGTGTACGCCCCGACCAGCGTCGAGAAACCGTGATTTCGCACGGTCACCCGCTCTGTCTCGGAGAAGAGAGGCGTGCCACCCTGCGCCTGGCTGTAGATCTTGAAGTGGACCGTGGCCCGCCCGTTGGCGATCGTCGGAAGACTGGCGCGGAACGAGAGGTTGAACGAGGCGGGAGTGACCGAGACGAGGTTGGCATTCACGGCCGCGAGATGCCCGCCATGCGCCTCCGCCCTGATCGAGTGCATCCGCGCCGGTCGATGACTGACGGCCAGCGCGGTGTGCCCGCCCTCCGTCGGACTCTGAACGTGCGAAGGGGCCGCCGTCGGAATCCCAAAGGAGCGTAGAAGCAGGACCTGCTGGAGGCTCTCCGAGGTCGCACTCAGGAGTTGTCGCTCTTCCAGGAACTCGATCCGACGGACCCCGACATCGACACTCCGGCGCTTCTTTTGACGCATGGTGACGCAGCCCTTCCCCTGGGTGGAAGTACCCCGATGGTGCAAGAACCTTCGATGCCGATCCGGGACGTCTCTCGCTCCAGGGCGTCGAATGGACCTCGGCACTGGATGCGCGCGTCAACCTCGCCACTCAACGACTTCCTGCTCGTACGGCCATATCGAAGGCTACGGATATGGGTAACATAGAACGTCTTTCCCGAAGGAGAGAACAAAGGAAAGACTTCTGGGCCAGGCGAGAGATGCGTGGGTCGGTCCGACTTTCGGGCCTGAACGTTTCGTGCGGATCCGGCTGGAATGCCTGACCGACGTCCTTCCCGCCGGGATTAGCCCGTCGGTGGCCGGTGTCGGAGCCAGCTCCAGCTAGCGACCCGGCCGATGCCTTTGGTCACGCGAAGATCGCCGGCGGGAGTCAAACGATCGTCCAATCGCGAAGAACCAGGCCCATAGCCCGTGTAGGAGCCAGCTCAAGCTGGCGACCCGGATGAAGCCGAAGGTCTCGCGAAGATCGCCGGCTGGAGCCGGCTCCTACATCGGTCATCGTCCCGGACGATGCCGAAGGTCTCGCGAAGATCGCCGGCGGGAGCGGGCTTCGACAAGCGATCCGGTCGGACACCATCAGCGGACACGTAAATCACTCCAGAGCCCGCTACGTCGCGGGTCTCCGGAGGAGTTCGAAATCGACCTCGGGTCGCTTATCGTGGTGGAGGGGGACGAGGCGGGTGGAAGGGAAGGATGGTCAGCCAGATCTCGCACGCCCGAGGGACAGAAACCCTCCGATGGCTTTACGAACTCCCTTTCTCTTTTTACTCCAAATGAAAGTCGTATTCTTTCTTATCCTCGCTGACGGTGGTTTCCAGCCCGGAAGTCTCTGTTTTGGCGTACTTCGTCGGAACCAGATCCTTGGGCGGTTTCCAGCCGGGGCTCGAGCCGGGCATCAGGTTGGGATCGGCGGTGTTGGAGATGACGTAAACGCGATAATGTCCGGCCACCGCGCCGTCGGCTTCGCCGAAGGTGCTGAGGCGGTATGTTCCGTCCGACTGAATCTCGGCGACGGAGGCGTGGCCCTGATCCGACTGAAAGGTGATGGTCCCCCGAGTGACGGGCTGTCCCTTGTACGTCACCTTTCCGCTGACCGGGAAGGTTTTGGGACGATCGATCGATTCGGTACATCCCGCCAACGTTCCGAGGACCAGCGCCACCGTCACGATCACGAGCATCAGGTCAGGGAGCCCTGGGAACGTCCCCGGGCCTGAAGCCTTGGAGAAGGACATGGGTTGGAATCTCCTGAGCGAATAACGGTCGAAGATGGCTTTTTCCGAGGGTGAGCGCGCGTTCCGCCGGTCGGATGGGGTGGGGTGGCCATGCCACCCGACCGGCCCCGCTCGCGTCCGCGATTCAGTACGAGTCGCCGCTGACCACCTCTCCCTTGGCCCGAGTGCTGATGGCCCGGTAGATGTTTTGGTTGATGGTCAACTTGAGAAACCGAACCGAGCCGTCGCAGACGGCGGCGTTCATGCCTCCGGGATGCTGGCTTCGGAATCCGAAGCAGTAGTTCCACGCCTTCGGGTTCAGATTGGTCTGCTGGTTCATCGGGATCGAGGTGGTGGCGACCGACGAGTTGCTCTCGGTCCAGGCGTTCCAGTTGCACATGTTGGGCAACGCCTCACCAGCGAGCATCGTGTTGCTCAGCCCGTCGGTCACCGCCTGAATGGTTACGAGCATCTGGGCCCGCCAGAAGATGCCCGTCGCGGTCGGCTGGTTGTTGGAGCAATCGCCGAGTGTGTTCGTCGATCCGGGCCAGATCCCCGTGGTGTTGTCGCCCATGCTCCCCTTGTAGCAGGTTCCGGCGATGTACCAACTCGCCATCGAGGCCGTCTCCGACCCCGCATAGCTGTTCCAGTCGGATTGCCCTTGCTGGAGCATCGGACCCGCGTAGCTCGGACACATCACCACGTTCAGTTGAAGTCCAATCACCGTGACATTGTTCCAGGAGTATTCCGCCCGGTCGCCCGTGAAGTTGTACGAGTTGAACAGAGGAGTTTGATCCATCTGCGGCAGGATCTGGACGAGCCAGCTCGTCCGGTAATCCGAGTTTCCGAACCAGGCACATCCCCCACTGTAGTTGTAGCCGGCGATCTGCGATGGAAAACTACTGTTCACATCCACATAATTGTGACATGCCAACCCGATCTGCTTGAGGTTGTTGGTGCACTGCGCGCGCCGGGCGGCCTCGCGGGCCGCCTGGACCGCGGGAAGCAACAGGGCGATCAGAACCGCAATGATCGCAATGACGACCAGCAATTCGATCAGTGTGAATGCGCGCAGGCGGGAACGCGGATGGGTCGGGCCTTGCATGGAAACCCCCCGTCGGGATGAGGTGTCAGAGATGCTCTCTGTCAATGGCGTGCCAAGAACGGAACGCCCCACTTCCGAGCGACATGGCCTGGTGCACGATCTCGGTCTGCTCGCAACGAAACCGGATCGAACGAGGTGAAGCTACCGGGGGCAAATGGCCGAGTCAAGGGTGCATCACCGGAATCAGCAAATTTGCTGAAAAAAATTTTCCGAGCAACCCGAACGGATTTTCACATAAAAGAGGAAACAGGCGAGAGCCCATGATCACGGGAAATCGCCGTGCGGGTTAACGAGGATTCGGTGTCGCGTTTCGGCCCGGCTTCAGCCGAGTGAAATTTCGACCGCGTGGATCGAGGCAGGCGCGAGCGTCAGCCGGATCTCCTCGCCGGTCGCCTCCCGACGGCTCGATCGGGGGACGACCGCGTCGGGATGCTCGAAGGTGTTGTGCGCGTTCAGATCCGGATGAGTGAGAAGGTTGTGCCGGATCTCTCGCGCGCGGGCGCCGTGGAGGCGGATCACGACGTCGGCGGGTTCGGTCGCGTGGAGGTGGGATAGGGTCACGATCGCCCGTCCGTCGTCGGTCCTCGAGGCCGATCCGGCGATCCGCGCGATTCGCTCGGATCGTTTCCCGATCCGGAACGGGACGTCGGGAGCCCGAACGTCGATCCGGACCGCCTTCGCATTCTGGTGGGCTCGATACATCTCGTAGACGTGGAACGTCGGCGTGCGGACGAATCGGTCGCCGTCGGCCAGGAAGAGCGAGTGCAGGTTGTTCACGAGCTGCGCGATGTTCGCCATCCGAACCTTTTCGGCGTGGCGGTTGAACGTATCCAGGGAGATGGCCGCGACCATCGCGTCGCGGAGGGTTCCCATCTGCTCGAAGAGGTGGCGCGGGTTGATCTCGGTGCCTGGCGGGTGCCAGCTTCCCCACTCGTCGATCACCAGCCGGATCTGATGCCCGCGGTCGAACTCACCCATCACGGACCATTGATCCTTGATGAGCGACTCCATCACGCTTGCCCGGTGCAGTTGTTCGTACCACTGATCGACGCTGAATTTCAGGGCGTGGCCCGTGGTCCCGCAGTAGTAATGCGGGGCCCATCCGTCGATCTTGGCGCGGGCGCCGTCGGCCCATCGGGTGAAGAAGCGACGGGTCCAGTCGAGGTCATTGCTGTTGGGACCGGCCGCGATCAGGAACGGGGGCGTCTGGTAGTTTGGGACCCACTCGACGAACCGTCGATAGGCGCTACAGTAGTCCTCGGGGATGAAATGGCCGCCGCATCCCCAGCTTTCATTACCGACCCCCCAGAACTTGACCTGGAACGGTTCGGGGTGGCCGTTGGCCGCTCGCTCGTCGGCCAGGGTGGTCGAGCCGGCCGGGGCGTTGCAATACTCGACCCACTGCTGGAATTCCTCGGGCGAGCCCGTGCCGACGTTCGCGGCCAGGTACGGCTGGACCTCGCAGAGCCGGCAGAATTCCAGGAACTCGTGCGTGCCGAACTGGTTGGTCTCGGTTTCCTCTCGCCATCGACCAAACCGCCTGGGGCGGCGATCGACGGGGCCGATCCCATCGCGCCAGTGGTAACGATCGGCGAAGCAGCCGCCCGGCCACCGGACGACGACAGGACCGATCCGCTTCAGATGGTCGATGATCGAGCGCCGAATCCCACCGACGTTCGAGATTTTCGAGTCGCGGCCGACCCAGATGCCATCGTAAATCACGCCGCCGATATGCTCGGCGAACTGGCTGTAGATGGCCGGCTCGATCCGGCCGATCGGCTCGTCGAGCAGAACATTGATCGCCAGCTCGTCCGTGGCGGGCGGCGCGGCCCCGATCCCCCCGGAGGCCAGGGCGGCGGCGATCCCGCCGCCCGTCCATCCGGAAAGGCCCAGGCGCATGGCCTCGCGTCGGTCCATCGATCGTCCGAACATGGCGAGGCCCCCGTGATGGGGAGTTCTGTGGGATGAATGCCGGAGACAGGACTTGAACCTGCACGAGCATGGTTAGCTCACCAGCCCCTCAAGCTGGCGCGTCTGCCAATTCCGCCACTCCGGCGCGGGCATCTCTCATTCGCTCTGGAAGAGATATCATCTTGGGGTCGTCGGCCCCCAAAGTCAAGCTCCAATCGCCTTATTCCTGAAAGCGAATCGGTCGATCGAGGATTTCGAGGGCTTTCAACTCGCTCGCGAGAGCGGCGATCTCGTCACGTCCGAGGGGGCGAAGTGGGGGACGGACCGGTCCGCAGTCGGCGCCGATCATTCCCATCACGGCCTTCGAGGCTGAGAAGAACCCGTAACGCCCGAGGATCTTCACCAGACGAACCGCTGCGTATTGTCGATCCTGGGCTGTCCGGATGTCGCCGGCCTCGAACGATCGGATCAATTCCTGGAAGTGGCGAGCGGCGAAGTTGTAGGTCGCCCCGATCGCTCCTCGAACGCCCATGGCGAGACCGGCGGTCAGGTAGTCGTCCATCCCGAAGAGGACGTCGAGCGCGGCACCGTCGAACTGGACGCATTCCTGGAGGTCGATCAGATCGCCGTGTGAGAACTTCATCCCGCGAAGGGTCGGGATTCCCTTCCGGGCCTCGTGAAGCACCTCCGAGGTGAGGAGCTTCGAGCCGGTCATCATCGGGATTTCGTAATAGTAGAACGGGAGCGGACCGGCGGCCTCGGCGATCGGGGCGAGGAAATCGACGAGATCGGAGGCGGTCGCGGCGCGGTAATAGCTCGGCGCCACCGCCGCGATGGCCGAGGCGCCCGATTCCTTCGCGTGCTTCGCCAGCGCGATGGCCTCGGACTGGCAATGGTGGCCGACGTGAACGGCGACCGAGAGCGCATCGCCGGCCGCCTCGGTCCATCGGTCGCAGAGGGCCATCCGCTCGTCGACCGTCATCGAGGCCCATTCGCCGGTCGTTCCGGCCACGAAAACGGCCGAGATCCCCGACTCGCGGAAAAGCTCGGCCTGCCGGGGGACAGCGGCCAGGTTGAGGCGCCCGTCGGCATCGAACGGGGTGTGAGTGGCGGGGATCAGGCCGAGGAGAGGGCCAGGCATGGTGCGGCTCCGGTGGGTGTTCGAGAGAGAATCCAGCTTACGCGATGGCGGCCCGCCAGGCAAATCGCCTCTGCCTCGTTGCCCAGAGACCCGGCGCTCCTTACCATCAGAAGCGGATCATCCCGTCTGAACCCGCACCGGGGAGAAAATGCTGATGAAGCGGTTCCTGATGGCCCTCGCCGCCGCGCTTGAACTGGGCGCTCCGAGCCTCGCCGCCGATGAAAAAGGCTGGATCGCGCTTACGGGAGAAAAACCCTTCGAAGCCTGGCGCTCGCCGGCCGCCGGATGGTCGGAGGCTGGAGACGCCAGGATCGACCCGTCCAATCCCAGGAAACTGGTTCCCGTCGAGGGGCGTGGTGTCGTCATCACCGGACGGGTCGGCCGGGCCAGGAATCTCGTCACCCGCGAGCGATTCGGCGACATCGAGCTTCACCTCGAATTCCTGGTGCCGAAGGGGTCGAACTCGGGCGTGAAGTTTCAGGGGCTTTATGAAATCCAGATTCTCGATAGCCACGGCGTCGCCAGGCCGACCGGGAAGCACTGCGGCGGGATCTACCCGAGGGCCGAACTTCTTCCTCGCTATCGATACCTCGACGACGGGATCGCCCCACTCGTGAACGCCGCCCGGCCACCCGGCGAGTGGCAGACCCTCGACGCCGTTTTTCAGGCCCCCCGATTCGACTCGTCCGGAAAGAAAACCGAGGACGCCCGGCTCGTGCGCGCGGTGCTCAACGGGCAGGTCATCCACGAAAACGTCCCGCTGAAAACTCCAACCGGTCACGCCTGGCACGACAGGGAAGTCGCCGAGGGCCCCCTGTTTCTCCAGGGCGATCACGGGCCGGTCGCCTTCCGGAACGTCCGGGTCCGGCCCATCAAGCCTCCGGCCGAAAAGGGATGACCCGCGATGGCTCTTGCTGCTGCTGGCCCTGTTGCTGACGGTAAGCCGAGGGCTGGCCCGCCTTCCCCTTGCGTCCCTGTCGTTGCGATTGAAGCCAGGCGCCCGACGACCAGGGAGACTGAGTCGTCGACCACTCGCCCCAGTCCGGCGGAACGCGCTCGATCGCCTCGACCTTCACGCTGACCGCGATCGACTCCTGACCTCGGCCCTTCCAGACACCCCGGTTCGGCGGGACGTCGGAATAGTCCCGGCCAATCCCGATCTTCACGTAATCGTCGGCGGGGAAGGTGCCGTGGGTCGGGTCGAGGTCGATCCAACCCCCCCGGCCATCCCAGACCTGGCACCAGGCGTGAGTCGCCAGCTCGCCCGGCTGGTGGACGTATCCACTGACATACCGGGCCGGCAGCCCAATCCCCCTCGCCGCGGCCAGGAAAAGGTGAGCGAAATCCTGGCAGACTCCACGCCCAAGCCGGAGCGCCTCGGCCACCGGGGTCCGCGCGGTCGTCACCGTCTTCTCATAAGCCAGACGCGAACGCACCGCCTCCATCAGCCGGAAGGCCACATCCGCGACCGACCCCTCCGACGACGGCAGCGCATCGAGGAACGCATCCACCTCCGCCCCATGCTTCACCAGTGGACTCGGCTGGAGATACTCGATCGTCGAGGCACCCCGGAAGGCGTCGCCCTCGGGCTGGAACCGCGTCTCGGCCAGCCGCTTCCGCGAAGCCTCGGCCGCCCGGTGCGTCCGGACAATCGACGTCGAGCGAATCAGTAACTCGCGATAGGGCGTCAGGATATTGAAAAGATCGACCCGATTGCCGAAGCCATCGCGATAGACCGTCACCGGCGCCGGGGGCGACGTGCTCAGGTGGTAGCCGAGGTTTGTCTGGTCCTCGTCCGAAGGCGGCGACATCCGGACCTCGAAGACCGTCTCGGAAACAGGTTCCGTATAGGACAACCGGGTCTCGTGCTGGACGCGGAGGAGCATGGGTTCGGCTCGGTGGTGAGGGGTGGAGGGAGTTGGGATTCAAGATTTCAGATTCAAGCTTGCGGATTTAAGCTTGCTGGACAACGATTCGCTTTCTGAAATCTGAAATATGAAATCTCCTTGACCCGGAGAAAGGACCGAGGGCTCAGACCAGGAAAAAGGTGCGCTGGATCTCCTCGCCGACGCGTCGACAGGTGGTCTGGATTCCGTCGAGGAACGGAAGGAGGCCGCGGTCGAAGATCTCGGCGACGTCGATGTAGCGGAGTTCGCTCTCCAGCCGGCCGAGCAGGCGTTCGGCCGAGCTGGCGACCTCGTCGTCGTCACCGCCGACGATTTCCTTGAGCGATTCGCGACATCGGGCGACGCAGAACCGGATCGCGCGGGGGAAGTCGGGATCGAGGACCAGGAAGCGGATGACTCCAACCGGTTCGATTCGGTCGCGTTCGGAGCGCAGGTACGTCCCGTAGGCCGAGCAACTGCGGAGGAGGCCCGTCCATCGGACGAGGTCCAGTCCGGTCTCGCCGGAGGTTGGGTCGGGGGGCTCGATTCGCGACTGGCACCTCGCGTGGAGGATCCGCCCCATGATGTCCACTCGCTCCAGGTAGCGACCGAGCTGGAGGAAGTGGTAAACCTCGTCTCTTGGGAGCGTGTTCTGGATGAGGCCCTCGAACAGGATGCACGACTCCTTGATCGCCGTGTAGAAGCCCGAGGGGCTGGCGACGAACCGTCGTCGGGCACGCTGACCGCCCAGGTACAGGTACAGGCGGTTGATCTGCCGCCAGACGTCGACGCCGATGACCTCCTGCGTGCTCCGGGCGTTTTCCCTTGCCCGGGAAACCATGCCGAGGATCGATTGAGGGCTCCGACGGTCGAACGTCAGGTATTCGAGGACCGCCGTCCGATCGGCGCCGGGGTTTCCGGCCTGGAAGGATTCGCGAGAGGCGAGAATGCTCAGCGCCAGCTCGACCGGCGAGGAATCGCCCGGTCCGGCCTGGACGCCGGCGTCGAGTTCCAGGTTGAGGCCGATGTCGAGCAGTCGGGCGACATTTTCGGCACGCTCGATGTAGCGGCTGGTCCAGAAGAGGCTTTCGGCGACGCGGCTAAGCATTCTCGGCGCCCCTGAGGACCCAGGTGTCCTTCGTCCCGCCCCCCTGCGAGCTGTTCACGACGAGGCTTCCCTCGGGGAGAGCCACGCGGGTGAGTCCGCCGGGGAGCACCTGGATTTCCTCGCCATAGAGGACGAACGGGCGGAGGTCCACGTGCCGGCCGTCGAGCGATCCGTCGATAAAAGTGGGATGCCGGCTGAGCTGGATGGTCGGCTGGGCGATGTACCCGCGCGGGTTCTGCTCGATCTTGCGGGCGAATTCCTCGCGCTGTTCGCGGGTCGAGGCGGGACCGATCAGCATCCCGTATCCGCCCGAGGCGTCGACGGCCTTGACCACCAGGCGGTCGAGGTTCGCCAGGATGTGCTGCCGGTGCGAGGGGACCAGCGGACGGAACGTCTCGACATTCCCCAGGATCGGCTCCTCGCCGAGGTAATACCGAATGATATCCGGGGCGAAGGGATAGATTCCCTTGTCGTCGGCCACGCCGGTGCCCAGGGCGTTGGCGAGTCCGACGTTCCCGGCGTGATAGGCGGCGATCAGTCCCGGGACGCCCAGGAGGCTATCGGTTCGGAAGGTGAGGGGGTCGAGGAAGTCGTCGTCGATCCGCCGGTAGATCACGTCGACGCGCTGAAGGCCCCGAGTCGTGCGCCGGAAGACCTGGCCGCGGTCGAGAACCAGGTCGCGGCCCTCGACCAGCTCGACGCCCATCTGCCGGGCGAGGAAGCTGTGCTCGTAATAGGCCGAGTTGTGAACACCGGGCGTGAGGACGACGATGGCCGGGTCGTCGCATCCGGGCGGGGCGATCCATCGAAGCATCGCCAGAAGGTTGTCGGTGTAGTCGTCAACCGGGCGGACGTTGTGCTGCTCGAAGAGAGCCGGAAAGACCTGCTTCATCACCTGCCGGTTCTTGAGGACGTAACTGACGCCCGAGGGGGTTCGGCAGTTATCCTCCAGGACGAGGAAGCGGCCGTCCTCACCGCGGATCAGGTCGATACCCGAGACGTGCATGTAGACGTCGCGCGGGACCCGAAGCCCCACACACTCGCGCCGGTAGCCACTGGCGCCGAAGACCAGTTCGGGAGGGACGACGCGGTCCCTGAGGATTTTTCGGTCGTGGTAGACATCGCGGATGAAGAGGTTGAGCGCCCGGACTCGCTGCTGGAGTCCGCGCTCGATGGTCAACCATTCGTCGGCGTCGACGAGGCGGGGGATCGGGTCGAAGGGGATGATCCGCTCGACCCCCTGATCGCGGCCGTA
The DNA here is from genome assembly GCA_027449865.1 of Planctomycetales bacterium. GTDB lineage: Bacteria > Planctomycetota > Planctomycetia > Isosphaerales > Isosphaeraceae > JAKAUH01. The sequence continues at coordinate 10,482 of DAIDKV010000212.1, read as the reverse complement.
GACCGTGAAGGTGATGCCCTGCTGTCGCATCGAGAGGTCGGCGAGGCGGTGCCGGCGGTCGAGTTCCTCGGGCCCGAGCCTGAGGAGCCGATCGTGCAGCGCACGATAGTGCGCGCGGGGCCTCCCGCGCGGGTCGAACATCTCGTCGTAGGCCGCGAGACGGTATCGGCCAAACAGTGCGGTGTCTTCGGAAACCTGGGGAGCCAGCATCGTGCCCCCGGCCCATCGGGCAGGGTGAGCGGAAAGACCGGGCCCAAGCCGGTGGAGACGGATCGGGCCAATCCACAGGCGCGCGGCCGCAAACGGGCCGACACGCGATCGAAAGCCGGAGGAGAGGTGAGATCCGGTCCCGTGCGGTGCGGTCTGGTAGTCCGCGGCCCACCCGCGGGCCGCTCGACCCTTGTTTGTATCACGCGAACCCGCCACAATCCAGTCGCATTCCGTTCGCAATTCTGGTCCGCCTGGCTACAATCGTAAGGGGACGAGGGAATGAGGGGAGGGCGCCGCGTCTCGCGTCCGACGCCCGACCGGGCTTACAGGGCTTCACGACGATGATCGGGAAGTGCGGGAAACGAGCGGCGATCGCCCTGTTCTGCGGTCTCCTCGCAACGAGCCCTGGCGTCCCCGCGCGGGCCGAGCAGGACGCCGCCGTTCAGCGGGCGATCCAGTACATGCGATCACGGGCCGGAAGTCAGGGACTCGGCGAGTCGGCCCTGATGGCGCTGGCAATGCTCAAGGCCGAGGTCCCCGCGACTGACCCGGCGCTGGCCACTTACCTCGCGAAAATCCGATCGCGGTTTACCAGCAACGAGTTCGTCCCCGAGCGACAGAGTGGGGTCGGAACCTATGAGGCGGGCGCCTGCGCGATGGCCCTGGCCACCGAGGACCCGGTCGCCAACCGCGGCTACCTGGCGCTCATCGCCTCGTATCTGACCACGAACCAGAACGCCAACGGGACGTGGGACTACACGAACCGGAACAGCGGCGACACCTCGATCACCCAGTACGGAGTTCTCGGTCTCTGGGAGGCCGAGAACTGCGGCGTCCCTGTCCATCCCTCGAACTGGGAGCGCCTGGCCTCCTGGCTGATCTCTACCCAGAGGGGCGACGGCGGTTGGTGTTACCACCCCGACGAGGGCGGCGGCAACGCGAGCGAGACCTGCTCGATGACCGCCGCGGCGCTCGGTAGCCTGCTGATCTGCCGTCGGCAGCTCGAACCGTATCGCCAGTCGCATCGGGAGGTTAGCCCGCTCCTGGTCCGGCTCTCCGCCGAGGTCGGCAGCGACTTCAAGCCGAGTATCAAGGAGGCCGAATTCGAGCAGGCGACCCGTCGAGGAATCTCCTGGCTCTCGGCCCATTTCACGACCAACCCGCCGCTCTCGGGAGCCTCGCCGTACTACATGCTTTACGGGATCGAGCGAATCGGTGCGCTGGCCGACAGGCAGACACTCGGCCGCCTCGACTGGTATCAGCGCGGAGGTAACTTCATCCGATCGAGCCAGCAGGCCGACGGCTCCTGGAATGCCGCGCACGGAGTCGAGCCGAACACGGCCTGGGCCGTTCTCTTCATCACGAAATCCACGGCGAAGACCATCCGCCGCATCCAGATCCAGCGCCTGGGGGCGGGGACATTGCTCGGCGGTCGAGGGCTGCCGAAAGACCTGACCTCGATGACCATCGCTGGAGGCCGGGTCGTTAGCCGGCCGATGAACGGGGCGATCGAGGGAATGCTCTCGGTGCTCGAGGATCCCCGGGCCGACCAGGCCGACGCCGCCGCGGCCGGACTGGTCGATCGGTATTATCGCGAGGGACCATCGAGCCTTCGACCGTACAAGCCGAGATTTCGGAAGATGCTTGGCGACCGCGACCCCGGCGTCCGCCGGGTGGCCGCCTGGGCCCTCGCCCATACCGGCGACATGGACGTCGTTCCCGCGCTGATCCAGGCGATCGAGGATCCGGACGACGACGTGGTGAACTCGGCCCGGCTCGGCTTGCAGATGATCAGCCGGAAGATCGAGGGCCTGGGTCCACCCTCACCCTCGACCATCGAACAGCGGAAAGAGGCCGCCGCCCAGTGGCGCGAATGGTTCACCGCGATCAAGCCGCTCGACCTGGATGAAGACGAGCCTCAGCGCGGACCCTCGGCCGAGGGGAGGCCCCAGCCATGAGCCGGGTCGATCCGCGAGCCGTCCCAAAGGCCCAGCAGCCCCCGAAAGCCGAGCCGTCCTCAACGGTCGAGGCCCGCGTTCGGGGCGAGTCGGCCTACGACCGGGTCACCTCGATGCTGATGGCGACCGTCCTCGGGGCCTTCCTCGTGGTCGGCTGGCTGACACTCATCTACCTGAGCAACCAGGCGTTCGCCTCCCGGGTGACACCCCCGTTGCAGATCATCGACATCGGCGGCGGTGGCGGCGGAAGCCCCGAGGGAACATCCGGCTCCATCGAGAAAATTGAGGTCACAGGCGCCGAGGCGACCGCGTTTGCCTCAAACAACACCGAGGAGGCGACCGATTTCGAGGAACCCTCGCTCCAGCAGACACCGGCCTCGCTGCTCGACGCCCTTCAGGACGCCAGCCAGGACATGGCCGAGGTCGACGTCGGCGCCGTGATGCCGAGCGGTGGACCGGTGGCGACCGGTCGAAAGTCGTCGAAACTCGGGACCGGCGGACCCGGGCTCGGCTTCGGGCCAGGCGATGGGGGCTTCTCTCGCGAACAGCGATGGAGCATTATTTACAATCCCGGGCAGTCGGCCGAGGAGTACGCGCGCCAGCTCGACGCCCTGAAGGTGGAGCTCGCCGTCGTCACCGGGGCCGATCAGTTGACCTACGTTTCCAACTTTTCCCGAGACCAGCCGACCAAGCGCTACGCGAGCGGACGGCGGGATAATCGGCTCTACTTCCTCTGGCAGGGAGCGGGGCGGAAGGCTTCCGACCTGGCGCTGCTGAAGAAGGCGGGGATCGAGGTTGGCGAAAGCTCGCCGATCTTGCAATTTTACCCGGCCGGTGTCGAGGACCGGCTGGCCCGGCTGGAGATGGCTTACCGGGGCCGGCAACCGAGCGAGGTCCGCCAGACGCGGTTCCAGGTCGTCCCATCGGGGAACTCCTACGATTTCAAGGTGATCGCGCAGGAAACCTTGCGCTAGGGGCGAGCCCTCAGCATGGCCACACTGGAAGTCCACGACGCACAGGGCCGCGTTCAGTTCGTCGAGCTGGAGCGAGACCATCCGGTTCTCTTCGGGTCGAGCCCGCATTGCGAGTTGATCCTCGAAGGCGCGGGGATCAACCCGGTCCACGGGCGGATCCGATGGAAGCGCGGGCGGTTCAAGATCGAGGCGTCGCCCGACGCCGAATATGTTCTGATCAATGGCCACAAGATGGCGAGCGGCAGCATCGGAGTCGGCGACGAGGTGGCCGTCGGCCCCTGCCGGTTCTTCTTGCTCCGGGTGGAGGAGTCGGCCGAGCCGGCCGGACGGCCGAGCCGGGCGGCCTCTGTCGAGGAGGGCCGCACGGTGGTCGCCCCGCCGCCCGTGGCCGGGGCCGGTACCGGTGCCGGTGGCGGTGCCGCCCGATATGGCCCTCCGCCGACGGAGAAGGGAAGCCGGTCGAAGTATGTGCGCCCGGGGGAGATGGCCGCCGAGAAACCGGCCTGGGCTCGCGAGGTGGCCGAGGGCCGGCTCCGGACCGAGGCATCGGGATCCGGCCCGGTCCCGGAGGCGGCCGACGGGTTTCGAGCCCGGTTCCGCCGGGCGCTTCGAAAGTGGCTTCCACAGGACGCGGCTCCCGGGCAGGAGCGGATTATCTCCTCGCCCCTGGTTGTCAGCCTGGTGCTGATGCTCGGGGTGCTCGTCGGGATGGGCTTCTGGCTCCGGAGCGTGATTTCGGCGACGATCGCCGAGCGCACGTTCAACCGGGCCATGCAGAGCTTCGAGGACGGCGATTATCGGACCGCGATTCGCGACTTCGGGGCGTTTACTCGCGACTACCCGGATGACGCCCGCGCTCCGAAAGCCCGGGTGATCCGGGCGCTGGCGAACGTTCGGCAGTACGTCTCTCCGAACGGGGCGACCTGGACCTCGGCACTCGAAGCCGCCCGGGAGATGCTGGACGAATACGGCCGGGGCGGGCGCGAATTCGCCGAGGCGTTTCGTGACGAGAAGATGGAACTGGGCGAGCTGGTTCTCCGGATCGGCGAGGGGCTGGCCGACCGGGCCCGCGGGACGGCCGAGCCGAAGGCACTGGCGGAGGCCGAGTCGTCGGTCGCGCTGCATCGCGAGATCGTGGGCGAGGCGGCGGCCGGACTCCTGGCGAAGTCGCCCCTTCCGGGCAAGCTCGACCGCGCGAGGGCCGCGGTTCGCAAGGCGAAGGCCCGCGGCGAGGCGCTCGCCGCGATGGACCGGGCGCTGGCGGAATCCTCGGCCGCGGGCGTTTACGACGCTCGCGACCGGCTCGTCGATCTGTATCCCGACCTGACGCAGGATCGCGAATTGATCGTCCGGATGACCTCGGCCAGCGAGTTGATCCGCAAGGCGGTGACCGTGAAGGAGACGAGGCGCCCGGGTGAACGCGGGCCCCGAACCGAGGTGCTTGGTCCGGCGACGGGAGTGATCCTTCGGGTGGGCGACCGCCTCCAGCCCGCGAGCAAGACGGCGGGACCGGCCGGCGAGTCGATCGCCTTCGCCCTGGCCGAGGGGATCGGCTACGGGATCGACGGCGCGACCGGCGCCCCGCTCTGGCAGCTTGACCTGGGTCTGGCCTCGCCGTTCGTCCCGCAGCCGATCCCGGGCGAGGACGCCGCGATCGCCTTCGACGCCCGGGCCGACGAGCTGATCCGGCTCGACGCCCGGACCGGAGTGGTCGCCTGGCGGCTCGGAGTGGGCGAGCGAGTCGCCTCGCCGCCGCTGGTCCTCGGCAATCAGCTCGTGCAGGTGCTCCCCTCGGGCAAGCTGCTCTTTCTCGCGCTGGAGTCGGGCGACCTTCAGGCGACGATGGACCTCGGCCGGCCACTGGCCCGAACTCCGGTCGGCGACGAATCCGGCCGGCATCTTTATGTGCTGGGCCGACAGGATATTCTCTACATCCTCAACCGAGATCCCCTCGGCTGCGCGGCCGTCGAGTACCTGGGCCATCCCGACGGCTCGATCCCCTGCGCCCCGGCGATCCTCGGGCGTTACTTGATCGTCCCGCGGAACGAGACGCTCTCGGATAGTCTCTGGCAGATCCTCCTGCTCGACGAGGACGGATCGCATGTTCGTCCGGTGCAGGAGGTCCCAGTGAAGGGCTGGACCTGGCAGACGCCGACGGCCTCGGGGCCGTTCCTCTGGGCGATCGGGGACCGGGGAGCGTTCGAGGCGTTCTCCGTGGGCGAGTACGGAAGCAAGCTTCCGTTCCGCTCGGTCGCGAAGATGACGCCGGATGCTCGGGCGACGGGCCCGGCGTTCGCGATGTCCCGGTCGGAGCGCGAGCTCTGGTCGGCCTCGGGGCATACGGGACGGTACCAGCTCGACCCCGAGCACGGAACGATCCAGGTGACCCCATTGAGCGGTCCTGGCCCGGCGCGGGCGCCCTTGCAATCGGTCGGCAAGCGGATTGTGGCGACGTTCGAGGACCGCGAGCTTCGAGGCACAGCCCTCCTGGGTCTGGACCCCGAATCGGCGGAGGTCGTCTGGAAGACGGTCGTCGGCACGCCCTGGCCGACCGCGCTGGCACCGGCGCCGACGGCCGGCGCGCTGGCGACCCTGGGCCGAGACGGCCGGGAGGTGATCATCGGTCCCGATCGCGTCGCGGACGGCGGATTCGTGGTCCTCTCGATGGCGCCTCGCGGGATCTTCTCGCTACCGGCGGGGCTCCGGCTTCGGTTTGATCGCGAGGGCGGAAAGTCGGCCAGCGTGGTCGTCCCGCGCCCCTATACCGGGAGTCTCTGGGTCCAGGATTCCTCCAAACGCGAGGGATGGCGCGAGGAGACCCTGCCCTCGCCCGTGGCGGCCGAGCCGGTCGCCTGGCAAGACGGTGTCCTGATTCCGGCGAAGGACGCGCGGGTCTACCTGATCGACCCGGTGAGCGGGCGGTCGAAGGCCGAGCCGTTTGTTCCGAAGTTTGACCGCGACCGCCAGGGGAAATGGCTTGGGGCCTCGGTTCTCGACGCCTCGAGCGCGATCGTGGCCGACGAGGTGGGGCGGGTCTATCGGCTCGCCGTTCGAACCATGCCCGTGCCGAGACTCGTCACGGAGGCCGAGCGAACCCTCGATAGCCGGATCATCGCCGACCCGCTCGCGATCGGCTCGGCCGTTCTGCTCGCGACCGAGGACGGTCAAATCCGATCGCTCGCCGCGCGTGACCTGAGCCCGATCGGGGCCTGGCCGATGGAAGCGGCGATCGCCGGACGGCCGGTTTCGATGGGGGACGGCGGCCTGGTCCTCGACCGCTCGGGAAATATCCAGGCATTCGGGCGCGACGGCCGGAAGACCTGGTCGATCAGCCTTGGTTCGGAGGCCGTCGGCGCCCCGATGGTCCGCGGCTCCTCGCTCATCGCCCTGACCGGCGACGGCGTTTTGCACGTCCGCAACCGGGCCGACGGCGCGGAACGCGACCAGAGACAGCTTGGCATCCTTCCGGCGGGCGGGCCGATCGCCGCCGGAGATCGGACCGTGATTCCCATCGCCCCCGGGACCTTCCGTCCGCTCGTCCCCGGGACGCTCCCGGATTGACGGCGATCCCTCGTGGAAAATCGTGTCTCTCAAAAAGATTCGCTGTTGACCACCTCGCCGCCCGACCGGGTCGATAGAGCCTGCCAGACACCCGACGGTGGCAAATTGACCCAGGCCCCTTGCCCATTCTGGGAGGCACCCGACGGATTGCCGGACATCGGGTTGAACGGCCAGGTCTGGATCGTCTCCTTGATGAACCGGACGGAGCCGTCACCCATCAGGACGTTGAGCCCGCCGGGATGCATGCTCGACGCCGAGTTGGTCCAGGCCGTCATGGTGGCCATCGCAACCCTGTCGCAGGCGTTCGGCGGGTAGAGCGCCGTGACCAGCGTATCGCCCCAGTTGCCCGTAATCCACCAACCGTGCTGAGCAGCGTATTGAGGATCGAGGACGTTCAACTCCTGGAGGATCGTGACGGACTTCTCAGCCATGAAGACCGTATTGCTCAGGCCATCGGTCACGGAGGCGAGGCGGATCGGCGAGAGGTCGTTGAAGACCCCATTGCACTGCGCGATCAGGGACGGAGCCACCTTGCAACCCGTGCGAGGGAGCGGCTGGGCGAGGACAGGTGTCGATCCGATCATGCCGGCGTAGCTCGTGAAGACCATGAGCGCCGGGTCGGGCACGCCGTACTTCGTCAGAGCGCCGGGGTTGAGGATGTGCGGAGTTCCCGCCGCGGTGTCGCTCGGACAGGCGAAGGTGGGGACCGCGATCGAATGGACGGTGCTGTTCTCGCCGCCGATGATTGCGAGATCCTGGTTGATCGCGTTGTAGACGGCCGACTGTTCCAGGAATGCCAGCGTGAAGACCTCCAGGCTCTTGTCGACGATCGTTGACGTGCAGGGCGGTTTCGGCCCCGAGTAACGGGGATCGTAGGATTTCATTCGGCCCGGAGGGAGCGAACCGAAGGCGTCTTGATAGTTTTGCAGGGCCAGGCCGAATTGTTTGAGGTTGTTGGAGCATTGAGTACGGCGGGCCGACTCGCGGGCGGACTGAATAGCAGGAAGGAGGAGAGCGAGGAGTAAGGAGATGATTGTGATCGAGACTAGGACCTCGATGAGGCTGAAGGCCTTCTCTCGAATTCGAAGAAGACAATGCGCCATGGCACCCTGACCAATCCGAAATATGGGAGTAAGCCACCGCATTTTTTTCGGGCCGGATTTCGCGAACAGGCCCCGATCAGGGCCGGGACGCTCGTTCGTGCCGAGACGCAAGGATTTTGAACGTGATCGCTGCGATAAGGGAGGTGAACGCGAGGCCCAGAATCCAATAGCCTAATCGCGAAGCGCGGGCAACATTCGAGGGTCGTAATACAGACTCAGGGATACCGAAAGCCGACAGAGTAAAATCATTTTTAGGATGACTAGAATCAAACTTCAAATCGACAAAATGGTAAGCATACGAGTTTACTACCTCTCCTTCTGGTAGCTTCAAGGTCTCGCCGGAGACGTGTTCTGGAATGGGAAAGCCATCAATGACACCCTTGTAATGTACCGCTCTTTTGTACAGACGGCCTCCCGTTTTCTCCCGATACCCATATTCATAGATGGCCCACTTCTCATCGGGAGACACGACAAGGAAGCCCTCATGTCCTCCCGTCTGTCTCAGGCCTTTCTTCGGAGAGGCCACCCGATTCCCTTTGCTCGCCAACTCGAACTCAACTTTTAGGAGATTTTTACCATTATGTGTCAGTGGGGAAATCTTATAAATCGACATGTTAGGATTATCCACAAGTTTCCTGTTATCTATCCCGAGACTTGAGTAGGGAACTAGCAAGAATGCCCTCAACCAAACGTTAGTTGGGAAGTTGTCTGGTACGTGATTCTTATTGCTCATTTCCGATATCGAAATTATGGAGTATTCCTGTGTCTCATCCCGCCTCATAAGGGAGAAAAAGTAATCCTTGTTAAAACAATCTACTTCCTGGTCATATCCATTTGCGTCACGTGTTGTGGTTGTTAGCAATGCCAGATCAGGAAAATTGCACTTGAACGAGTACATGGTATCACGATGAATTTTTTCACCCTTCACGAGCCTGGTTCCTTCATATCTCACTGTTCCCTCGACTCTGGCGCATTTTGCTTCCCATGCCTTGATAACGCCGGGATACTCAGCGAGAAACCTCCTCCGAAGCGAATCCTCCTGGCTATACGCCATCTGAGGAGCGGAAGCCATGTAAATCACGAGAAAGCAAGTAAGGATCATGGCTCTCATCGCAGGGCATCTCCCAATCAGGAAACCGGTTTTCACATCCGTACTCAAAATCCGGGAAGAAAGTGAGGCAGTTTGTGATTTCAGTATCGACATGGAGGTCCGTTCACGTCCGCTTCAGAAGGCCAACCCGGACTAGTGTCCTGAGTTAGAAATTCGCCAATCAACCTTGCGCGATCGTCGAACTCATCGTATGATCCCATAAAGGAGACTTACGATGAAGAAAGGCGGTCGCCCCAAGCCCCTGCTGACCCTCACCGACGACGAGCGGCAGAAGCTCGAGACCTGGGCCAGCCGACCCAAGAGCACCCAGCGCCTCGCCACCCGCGCACGCATTGTCCTGGCCTGCGCCGAGGGGCTGGACAACAAGGACGTCGCCGCCCGGCTCGGTATCCATGCCGCCACCGTCGGCAAATGGCGGGGGCGGTTCCTCGACCTGCGGCTCGATGGCCTGGCCGACGAGCCTCGCCCCGGTGCCCCGCGCTCCATTACCGACGAGGTCGTCGAGCGTGTCGTCACCAAGACCCTGGAGGAGAAGCCCAAGGCCGCCACCCACTGGAGCACCCGCAGTATGGCCGAGGCCGTCGGCCTGTCCCAGACGGCCATCTCCCGCGTCTGGCGTGCCTTCGGGCTCAAGCCGCACCTCAGCGAGACCTTCAAGCTCTCGACCGACCCATTCTTCGTCGAGAAGGTCCGCGACGTCGTCGGGCTGTACATGAGCCCGCCGGAGAAGGCCATCGTCCTGTCGGTTGATGAGAAGAGTCAGGTGCAGGCCCTGGACCGCACGCAACCCCTGCTGCCGATGACCCCGGGGCAGGCCGAGCGGGGGACGCACGACTACGTCCGCAACGGGACGACCTCGCTGTTCGCGGCCCTGAACGTCGCCACGGGCCAGGTGATCGGCAAGTGCTACCGGCGGCATCGGCAGCAGGAATTCCTCAAGTTCCTCAATGAGATCGATGCCCAGGTCGTGAGGGAGACGGGAGTGGAGATCCACATCATTCTGGACAACTACGGGACGCATAAGACGGCGGCGGTGAAGCGGTGGTTCGAGCGGCACCCCGAGTACCACCTGCATTTCACACCGACGAGCGGCTCGTGGCTCAACCAGGTGGAGCGGTTCTTCGCGGCGATCACCGAGCGGCGGATTCGCCGCGGGGTGTTCCGCAGCGTAGCGGCGCTGGAGAAGGCGATCATGGAATACCTGGCCGCACATAACGAGAATCCCCGGCCGTTCGTGTGGACCGCCAACGCCGACCTGATCCTGGATCGGGTCAAGAGGGTTTGCGAGCGAATTTCTAACTCAGGACACTAGATGTCTGGTTTATAAGTCCTTCACCAAACCTGGCCGCTGTAAGTAGCTATCCGAGAGCGCCGTTTCGGATGCCGGAGACCCCAGAAATTGAGGGGGAGGGGTTGCGACTGTACTTAGGAATAGGCCAGGGATAACTTCCCGATCTCATGCGGGCTGAGGGACGGCCGTATAGTTCCACTTGGGGAGGATCTCGTCGAACACGATCTTCATCGACTCCTTGAAGCCCGCGGTGCATTTGCGGCCCGTCTCATAC
>DAIDKV010000211.1 GCA_027449865.1 Planctomycetales bacterium | reverse complement strand
CCCCCGCGCCTGGGGCACCCTGTTTGCACGCCGTTTCGCGGTGATTTTGGGGCAGAGAATGGGGGGATTTTGGATAACAGATTCCAGATGACGCGAACAAGCGATTGTATCGCCATACTTCTTCTTTTTCTTTTGCTTTTCATCGTTACATTCAGTGCTTCTTTCATGCATATCGAGTGACCTGCGGATCGCTCCTCTGCTTTCTGTTGATACCACTGGAATGCTTCGGATTCCTTTCCTCCGCCCTCGCTCAACCAGTCCCAGACCCCATGAGGAGGCACCCAGAGATGGCCGCCAAGCAGCCACCGGCGCAGCATCAGGACCAGCAACCGGGCCGTGAGTCTGAGATGAACCCGCAACCCAGGTCGGAAGGCCGCCCGCGTCGCGGGTCGGGGAAACTGGATGGGAAGGCGGCGATCATCACCGGAGGAGATAGCGGGATCGGCCGGGCCGTCGCGATCGCCTTCGCCCGCGAGGGGGCCGACGTCGCCGTTCTCTACCTCGACGAACACGAGGACGCCACTGAAACCCGAAGCCGGGTCGAGGCCGAGGGCCGCCGGTGTCTCACCATCGCGGGAGACATCGGCGATGAGTCGTTCTGTCGCGAGGCCGTCCGCAAGACCGTCGACGAGCTGGGTCACCTGGAGATTCTGGTGAACAACGCCGCCGAACAGCACCCGAAGGATTCCATCGAGGAGATCTCGGCCGAGCAGCTCGAGCGGACCTTTCGGACCAACATCTTTGGAATGTTCTACTTGACGAAGGCCGCGCTGCCACACCTGAAAGAAGGAGACGCGATCGTCAACACCACCTCGGTGACCGCCTATCAGGGCAACCCAATGCTCCTCGACTACTCGTCCACCAAGGGAGCGATTGTCGCCTTCACCCGGTCCCTCTCCGGGCAGCTCATCAAGAGAGGGATTCGGGTCAACGGTGTCGCGCCGGGGCCGATCTGGACCCCGCTGATCCCCTCCACCTTCCCACCTGACAAGGTCGCCCAGTTCGGCCAGGACGTTCCGATGGCCCGCCCCGGTCAGCCCGAGGAGGTCGCCGCCTGCTACGTCTTCCTCGCCTCGGAAGACGCCTCCTACATCGCCGGACAGATCCTTCACCCCAACGGCGGGACCGTCGTCAACGGCTAGCCATTTCCCCCCCGGAAGACACCGGAAGACGCTTCCCTTTTCTCCGTCCCGCCGGTGTCTTCCACCCTCCACACCTCACCGACCGCAAAAAATTTCGAGCGAGGGTCTTTCTCGATTTCCGGAATTTTGCTCTCATTTTCGAGACGCGAAATTCCCGGCGGCGAGAAGTCAGGGGGCACGGCGTTCCCGCAACTGGGAAAGAAGCGGTCGATTCTCAACGGCGGGGTGGGCGAATGTCGCGGGTTCCCGCGCGACGGAAGAGAATAGCGGGCGCAGGTGACCGGTGGCGATCGAGCGGTCCGCGCGGCCTGGTGTTGCGTGGCGAAGGCTGGGGCGGAGCCTGCTTGACTCAGGCGGGGCAACGTTTAGCATAGCCCTAGAAATCCGAGCGAATCGCGGCGAAATCTTGCCCCGGTCGGTGCGTCGTCCTCGTCACGCACCCTGCCGGGGCCGCGATCGCCCGCGTCGTCCAACGGGTATTGAAGCGGAGAGCGGGGCCGACCCGACCACGAGCGAGCGGCGGCCGTCGCCTGCGACCGATCGGATCGGTGCGGGCCCGGCATGCCCATCGGAGCGAGCGATGCCGCAGATATTCCATCCGAGCGCCAACACACTTTCACGACTGTCGATTCTCGTCGCGCTGGTCGCCGCGGCGGGTTCGGTGACAATTTTTTATCTCATTATGCGATCACCCTACCAGACGCAGGTGAAGGTGATCCCGACGCAGCCGATTCCGTTCCCGCACGAACACCACGTTCGGGGCCTGGGACTCGACTGCCGATACTGTCACACCTCGGTCGAGGAGTCGTCGTTCGCCGGGTTGCCGCCGACGCACACCTGCATGACCTGTCACTCCCAGATCTGGACCAAGGCCCCGATGCTCGAGCCGGTCCGCCAGAGCCTGGCGAGCAAGAAGCCGATCCACTGGCAGCGGGTGCATAACCTGCCCGACTTCGTCTACTTCAACCACAGCATCCACGTGCAGAAGGGGGTCGGCTGCGCAAGCTGCCACGGCCCGGTGCAGAAGATGTCGCTGACGTGGAAGGACCAACCCATGAACATGGAATGGTGCCTTACGTGCCATCAGAAGCCCGAGGCTCACCTTCGCGAGAAGCGAGACGTGTTCAACATGGAATACTCGCCCTCGGAGGAGGAGCAGCTTTCGCTTGGCAAGGACCTGGTGCGGCGGAACAACGTCCCGGTGGATCGCATGTCCAACTGCTCGGTGTGCCATAGATGAACATGAAACAAGAACACAAGACGAAGGTTGGCGGTGGGCTACTGGCCGAGCTGCCGATCCTGTCCGAGGTGCCGGCCCCGCGGCCGGCGGCCCCGGCGCAGTGGCGGAGCCTGAGCGAGCGGGCCGACGCGGCCTCTGGCGAGGTCGACTCGCTGGACCGGCTGCTCGAGCTGGAGGCCGTGGGCGCGGATCCGGCGCATCGCCGGGATTTTCTCCGGCTGATGGGGGCCTCGATGGCCCTGGCCGGCGTCGCCACCCAGGCCGGGTGTGCGATCCAGCACCCCGAGGACGTCGTGCCTTACGTGGAGCAGCCCGAGCAGATCGTGCCGGGCAAGCCGATGTTCTTCACGACGGCGTTGACCCTCGACGGCTACGCGATCGGCTCGCTGATCGAGACGCACATGGGCCGGCCGACCAAGGTGGAGGGGAATCCGGCGCATCCGGCGAGCCTGGGTGCCTCCGACACGCTCCCCCAGGCGGCCATCCTGAATTTCTATGACCCCGACCGCTCGCAGAGCGTCATCCACCAGGCCCGGCCGAATAGCTGGAACCGCGCCGAGGTGATGCTGCTGGAGCTTCGGGAGAAGAAGAAGCAGAATCGCGGGGAGGGGCTCCGGATCCTCACCCCGACGATCACCTCGCCCACGCTGGCCGACCAGATGCAGCGGCTGGCCCAGCAGTTCCCCCAGGCCCGGTGGCACTCGTACTCGCCGGTCGGCCGCGACGCCGTCCGCGCCGGCTGCCGGACCGCCTTCGGCGAGGATCTCGAACCGATTTATCGCCTGGACAAGGCCCGGGTGATCGTCGCGCTCGACTCCGACTTCCTCGGCGTCGGACCTGGCCGGCTCTCCTACGCCCGGGCCTTCGCCGCCGGTCGCGAGCCGGAGAAGGAGATTCGCGAATTCATCCTGAGCGAGGCTCCGTCGGTCAAGCCCGACCCGGCGCCGATGAACCGGCTTTACTCGGTGGAGTGCACGCCGACGATCACCGGGGCCAACGCCGACCACCGCATTCCGGTGGCCGCGAGGGACATCGTGGCGGTCGCCCGCGCGATCTCCGCGGCGCTTGGAGTCGGCGGCTCCGAGACCCCCGTCGAGCAGTCGCTTAAGGGGAAGCTGGCCTCGCACGCGAAGTGGATCGCGGCGATGGTCCGCGACCTCAAGGCGGCGGGCAAGCAGGGGGTCGTGATCCCCGGCGAGACCCAGTCGCCGGCCGTTCACGCCCTGGCCCACGCGATCAACGGGGCCCTGGGGGCGATCGGTCAGACCGTTGAGTACATCGAGCCCGTCGCGGCCGGTCCCGACGACCAGGTCGCCTCGATCCGCGAGCTCGCCCGGGCGATCCAGCAGGGAGCCGTGGACGCCCTGATCGTCATCGGCGCGAACCCGGCGTACGACGCCCCGGCCGACCTCGACTTCGCCAACCTGCTCGCCAGCGACAAGATCCCCCTTCGGATCCACAGCGGGCTCTACCACGACGAAACCGCCGAGCTTTGCCACTGGCACATCCCGCTGGCCCACGAGCTGGAGGCCTGGGGCGACGCCCGGGCGTTCGACGGAACGGCGAGCGTTCAGCAACCGATGATCGCGCCCCTCTACAAGGGGAAGTCGGCCATCGAGCTGATGGCCACCCTCCTCGGCGAGCCCGGTCGAACCGGCCTGGAAATCGTTCGCGACTACTGGCGGAAGGCCGGCCTTGGCGACAACTTCGAGGCCGCCTGGAAGAAGTCGCTGAAGGAAGGCGTGATCGCCGGAACCGCCCGGAAGCCGAAGTCGGTCACCGCCAAGGCCGCCGACGCCATGGCCCTGGCGACCGTCGGCAACACCCGAGATGACCTCGAGCTGGTCTTCCGGCCCGACCCGGGCGTCTGGGACGGCCAGTTCGCCAACAACTCCTGGCTCCAGGAGTGGCCGCGGCCCATGACCCGGCTCACCTGGGAGAACGCCGCCTACCTGAGCCCGGCCCGCGCCCGGTCGATGGAGGTCAAGGACGGCGACGAGATCGAGATCCGGATCCAGGGCCGCCACGTGACCATCCCGGCCTATGTCCTCCCCGGGCAGGCCGAGTCGACGATCACGGTCACGCTCGGCTACGGCCGGCGGCGAGCCGGCCGGGTCGGGTCGAATATCGGCGTGGACGTCTACCCGCTCCGAACGGCTGAACTGCTCTGGTCGGGCTCGGGCCTTGAGGTCAACAAGACCGGCAAGGAAGGGCGCCTCTCGCTCACGCAGCACCACTTCCAGATGGATGACCCCAAACTGGTCAAGGAGAACCGTGAGCTGATTCGGACCGCCACCCTGAAGCAGTACCAGGAAGATCCGAAGTACGCGAAGGTGACCGAACAGGACAAGGAGCATCCGGCGAGCCTGGAATGGAACGAGAGCCTGATCGTTCCGCCCGAGCCGCAAAAGAAGCGGCAGGAAGGCGAGCAGAACTCCTGGGGGATGGTGATCAACCTGAATGCCTGCATCGGCTGCGGTGCCTGCGTGATGGCCTGTCAGTCGGAGAACAACATCTCCGTCGTCGGCCGGGAACAGGTGCTGGCCTCCCGGGAGTTGCACTGGCTCCGGGTCGACCGCTACTACGAGGGGGACGAGGTGGAGAATCCGCCAGTTGGATTCCAGCCGGTCCCCTGCATGCACTGTGAGACCGCCCCGTGCGAGGTCGTCTGCCCGGTCGAGGCGACGACGCATAGCGCGGAGGGTCTCAACGAGATGACGTACAATCGGTGCGTCGGCACCCGGTACTGCTCGAACAACTGCCCGTACAAGGTTCGGCGGTTCAACTTCTTCCAGTACGCCGACGAGGAGACGCCCAGCCTGAAGCTGATGCGGAACCCCGACGTGACCGTCCGGCCGCGAGGCGTGATGGAGAAGTGCACGTACTGCGTGCAGCGGATCAGTCAGGCCCGGATTCGGGCCGAGATTGAGAACCGGCCGGTCCGCGGCGACGAGGTCGTGACGGCCTGCCAGGGCGCCTGCCCGACCCGGGCGATCGTCTTCGGCAACCTCAACGACAAGAAGGGCGCGGTGGCCCGGGCGAAGGAGAGCCCGAGGAATTACGG
Source organism: Planctomycetales bacterium (assembly GCA_027449865.1). Classification (GTDB taxonomy): domain Bacteria; phylum Planctomycetota; class Planctomycetia; order Isosphaerales; family Isosphaeraceae; genus JAKAUH01. The sequence continues at coordinate 12,692 of DAIDKV010000211.1, read as the reverse complement.
GCTGCTGGCCGATTTGAACACCCGGCCGCGCACGACGTACCTGGGCAAGCTGCGCAATCCCAACCCCGAGATCGAGGCGTGAACCAGCGATGGCTGAGCCCGTATACGAGATGCCTGCGTTCCGGGATGAGACCCTGAAGGTCCTTGCGCCCGGGCACACCTACAAGACGGTCACGGACGACATCAGCGGTGTCGTCCTCCGTCGGCCGTACGACCGGCGGTGGTTCGTCATCATGGCGATCGCCTTCTCGCTGGTCTCGGTGCTCCATCTTGCGATCGCCTACCTGCTCCTCCGCGGTGTCGGGGTCTGGGGGATCAACGTTCCGGTGATGTGGGGGTTCGCGATCGTCAACTTCGTCTGGTGGATCGGTATCGGCCACGCCGGGACGCTGATCTCGGCGATTCTCCTGCTTTTGAAGCAGGACTGGCGGACCTCGATCAACCGGTTCGCCGAGGCGATGACCCTGTTCGCCGTCGCCTGCGCCGGGATGTTTCCGCTGTTGCACCTGGGTCGCCCCTGGGTGTTCTACTGGCTGATGCCGTATCCCAACACAATGGACCTCTGGCCGCAGTGGCGGAGCCCGCTGATCTGGGACGTCTTCGCCGTGTCGACGTACGGAACGGTCTCGCTGATCTTCTGGTACGTCGGTTTGATCCCCGACCTGGCGACCCTTCGCGACAAGGCCAAGAACTCCATCGCCCGGACGATTTACGGGGCAATGGCGATGGGATGGACCGGGGCCTCTCGGCACTGGCACCGTTACAAGATGGCGTACCTGCTGCTGGGCGGGCTCGCGACGCCGCTGGTCGTCTCGGTGCACTCGGTGGTCTCGTTTGACTTCACCATCGCGGTGCTTCCCGGTTGGCACTCGACGATCTTCCCGCCTTACTTCGTGGCTGGTGCGATTTTCTCCGGGTTCGCGATGGTTATCAGCATCGCGATCCCGCTCCGCGAGTGGTACGGCCTGAAGGGCTTCATCACGATGCGGCACATGGACAACATGGCCAAGATCACCCTGGCCACGGGGATGCTTGTCGGCTACGGCTACATGATGGAAGCCTTCATGGGGTGGTATAGCGGCAACCCGAACGAGATGTTCACGCAGCTTTACAATCGTCCGTTCGGCCCCTATGCGCACACGTACTGGATGATGCTGGGGTGCAACGTGCTGGCGCCCCAGTTCCTCTGGTTCCGCTACTTCCGCCAGAACATGTTCTGGCTGTTCATTATCTCGATCCTGGTGAACGTGGGGATGTGGCTGGAACGGTACGTGATCATCATCACGAGCCTCCACCGCGACTTCCTGCCGTCGTCGTGGAGCATGTACCACGGGACGATCTGGGACTACATGACCTATTACGGGACGATCGGGTTCTTCCTGTTCCTGTTCTTCCTGTTCGTTCGGGTGCTCCCGGCGATCTCGATCACCGAGATGAGGGAACTGGTCCACGAGACGCAGCACCACGGCGGCGGGCACCACGTTGGAGCGCACGGCACAGCCGCCCCGACGTCGGAAGGGGGTGCGTGATGCACGGTCACGACGAAGCGAATACCCACGGGCTTTACGGCGTCCTGGCCGAGTATGACTCGCCCGAGGAACTGCTCTCCGCAACCCAGCGGGCCCACGCGGCCGGCTATCGAAAGATGGAAGCCTACACTCCGTTCCCCGTGGACGGGATTGCCGAGGCGATGGGCTTTGAGAAAAACGGGGTCGCGCCGATCGTCCTGACGTTCGGCCTGCTTGGGGGATTGACCGGCTTCGGAATGCAATGGTACTCGGCGGTGGTGAGCTATCCGCTCAACATTGGAGGCCGCCCGTTCTTCTCCTGGCCGGCCTTCATCCCGATCACCTTCGAGCTGACCGTGCTCTTCGCGGCCATCTCGGCCGTGGTGGGGATGCTGGCCCTCAACGGCCTTCCGAAACCGTACCACCCGATCTTTAACGCGCCGGTGTTCGACCGGGCGTCGGCCGACGGCTTCTTCCTCTGCATCGAGGCGGATGACCCGTCGTTCGACCGGGAGCAGGCGCATCGACTGCTCGAGGAGACCTCGCCGCGATCGATCACGGACGTCGGCCTGACGTCCGTCCCGGCGCAGGAGACGATGGCCACCAGACGAGAGGGGATCGCGCGATGAATCGTCCGATGGGGCGGCGCCCGGCGCGGGCCGGCTGCTGGGCCGCCGCACTGGCCCTGGTGGGCCTCTCCGGTTGCCGCGAGGCGATGTACCAGCAACCCAGGTACGACCCGCTCGAAGCGAGCACCTTCTTTGACGACGGACTCTCGTCGCGGCCCATGCTGCCCGGCGTCGTCCCGCACGAGGATCCTCGGGGCGCACCCCCCTCGGGTGCCGATGAAGACGTCTTCTACACCGGCTGGAAGTCTGGTCGGCTCGCGGAGGAGGTTCCGTTCCCGGTGGACCGCGACCTTCTCGTCCGTGGCAAGGAACGGTTTGGAATCTACTGCACGCCCTGCCATGGGCTCTCGGGCGATGGCCGGGGCGTCATCGTCCGTCGAGGATTCCCACAGCCGCCGCCCTACTACAGCCCTGAACTGCGCAAGCAGCCGATCGGGCACTTTTTCGACGTCATGACACGGGGTTACGGCGTCATGTATTCCTACGCCTCGCGGATCAAGCCGCGTGATCGATGGGCGATTGCCGCCTATATTCGGGTGCTTCAGTTGAGCCAGCACGCCGAGGTCACGACCCTTCCCGAGGCCGATCGCGCCAAGCTGCCCGGCGAGGGCTCGACGGGCGAGGCGGCCGGGAGGAAGCAGCCATGAGTCACGACGTCTCCACCCCACCGGCGCCGCCGGCCGCTCCGGGCGACATTCGCGCCCGGATGGATCACTATCAGCGCCTCGGACTGCTCGCCGGTGCCGGCGGCCTTGGACTCACTCTCCTGCTCGCCCTGGTCTTTCCGGCGACCGCCCTGCCGGCCTACCTGGTGGGTTACGTCTACTGGGTCGCCATCGCCCTGGGTTGCCTCGGCTGGACCTCGATCTATCACCTGGTCGGCGGGTCGTGGGGTGTCCCCGTTCGCCGAATCCTGGAAGCCGGAGCGGTCACGATCATCCCGCTGGCCGTCCTCTTCCTGCCGATCGCCCTGGGTATGAATACCCTCTACGTGTGGACCGACAAGGAGTACATGTCCCACCACGCGGCGCTCGTCCACAAGGAGGTGTACCTGAACACCGTTTCCTTCCTGGGTCGGGCCCTGATTTACTTCCTACTCTGGTCGGGCTTTGCCCTGCTCTACCGGGGGACGTCGCTCCGGCAGGATCAGCGGAGCGACCACGGGCCGAGCAACCTCCTCCGAGGCGTCGCCGGTCCGATCCTCGCTCTCCTGTTCCTGAGCTGGACCTTCGGCTCGATCGACTGGATGATGTCTCGCGAGCCGGAATGGCCCTCGACGATGTACGGAGTTCTTTCCAGCGTGGGCGCCCTGCTCGAGACCCTCTCGATGCTGGTGATCGTCTCCTACGTTCTGCGAAACGAATCGCTGATGCGGGGGACCGTGACAACCTCTCGGTTGCACGACCTGGGCAACCTGTTGCTCGCCTTCACGATGCTCTGGGCCTACATGAGCTTCGCCCAGTTTTTGATCATCTGGGCCGGTAACCTCCCTGAAGAGATTCCGTATTACCTCCGCCGAGGTCGAGGGGCGGCCACCTGGATCGCGCTGGCACTGGCGCTGTTCCACTTCTTCGTGCCGTTCTTCATCCTGCTGATCCGCCAGAACAAGAAGCAGGCGCACCGGCTGGTCCGGGTCGCGGGCTGGATGCTCTTCATGCGGTGGGTGGACCTTTGCTGGGTGATCCTGCCCGCGACGGCCGACACGCACGATCCGTCCTTCCCCTGGATACAGATGTTCATGAGCATCCCCGCGGTGGTCGGGGTGGGTGGGATCAGCGTGGCGGCCTTCCTGACGATGTACAAGACGCGGCCGTGGATTCCCCTGAACGACCCGCGCATCAACACGGCCCTTGAGCATTCGGGAGGTTGATCGATCATGTCCTCGGAAGCCGCGAATTATCCCCGGCCGATCGACGCCCTGCCTCAGAACACAGGGGCAGGGGTCGACGGCGGTCACGAAGAGAATATTGTTCGACTCTCGACAACCGTCTGGCTGACCATTGCCTCGGTGATCGTCGTCGCGATTGTCCAGTTCGTGCTCTGGATGGGTCTGAAGGCGGCCGATACGACCCGCAAGTCGGACAGGCCGACCGCCCTCTTCCCGGGACGCGAGGCGATCAAGCCCGATCAGTTCCCGGAGCCCCGGCTCGAGGTTCGTTACGACGACGAGATCGAGAAGGTCCGCGCCGAGCAGTCGGCCCTGGTCGAGAACTACGCCTGGGTCGATAAACCCGGCGGGATCGCCCGGATTCCCGTGGATCGAGCCCTGGAGATCCTCGCCAAGACCGGATTACCGAAGGTCGCGGCGCCGGCTCCGACGGCCGGCGCGCCCCCGAACACCTTCGTGCCGATCGCGGGGAAGCGTGACATGGCGCCCCTCTCGACGGGTGAATCCCCGGCGAAGGCGGGAGCGCCGCCCTCGGTTCTGCCGCCTGGCGGAGACGCCAAGAAGGCCGAACCGACGCCTCCCACGCCGTCGACTCCGTCGGAGGCCCCCAGGGCAAAAGCCAAGGAGGCCCGGCCGTGATCGCCCGAGGCTTACCGATCTTCCTGGTTCTGGTCGCCCTGTCCGCGCCTCCATCGCGGGGTCAAGGAACGCCCGGGCAAACCGTGAGCAAGGTCGGTTTCGACCAGAACCTCGGCACCCAGCTTCCGCTTGGTGCCCGGTTCGTCGACGATAACGGTCGAGAGATCGCGCTCGGGGAACTCTTCGGCGACAAGCCGGTGGTCCTCGTTCCGGGTTACTACGGCTGCCCTCTCCTGTGCAGTCAGGTTCTCAACGGCCTGACCCGGACCTTCCGCGGAATGACCGAGACGGCCGGCAAGGATTTCGTGGTCGTCGCCTACAGCATCAACCCCAGGGAAAAGCCCGAGCTGGCGGCCAGGAAGAAGGCGAATTATCTGGAGCGGTACGGAAGAACCGAAGGGGCCTCGGGCTGGCACTTCCTCACCGGCCCGCAGACGTCGATCGACGCGGTCTCTCAGGCGATCGGCTTCCGGTACGTCTACGACCCGGCCAAGGATGTTTACTCGCACGCCGCCGGGATTGTCTTCGTCACCCCGGACGGCCGGCTCTCGCGATACTACTACGGTCTCGATTACCCGGTCCGCGACGTCGAACACGAACTGGCCGAATCCCGGAAGGGACGGATTGGGACCCCGCTTCGCCGCCTGCTCCTGCTCTGCTACGACTACGACGAGGCGACCGGCAAGTACACACTCTCCATCCTCCGAGTGCTTCGGCTGTCGGCCTCGCTGACCGCGGTCTCGCTCCTCGGATACGTCGGGCTGATGCTCTGGCGGGATCGTCGCCCATCGACTCATCCCGACGGAAATCACGCTTCCGACCCGCTCGAGGATGGAGCGGACCGTGACGATTCTGAAACCGATCTGATGGCGTAATCGCAGGGAGTCGAGGCTGTCTCATGTGGAATTTTCCGCTCCTGCCCGAAATCGGTTCGACCGGGGCGCTTGAAAACACCCTGGTCTTCTGGTTGCAGACCGCGGTCGTAACCTTCTTCACGCTCTTCGGCTTCGCGTTGATGGCCGTCCTGGTCTATCGGTATCATCGCGGTTCGAACGTGGATCGCTCGAATCCACCGCACCACAATTACTCGCTCGAATACTTTTTGATGGCCGGCATGTTCGTCGTCGGCATGGTTTTCTTCCTGGTTGGGGCCGTTGTGTTCTACCGGCTCTCGATCCCGCCCGACAACGCGCTTGAGGTCTTCGTTGTGGGGAAGCAGTGGATGTGGAAGACCGAGCATACCGGCGGTCGATCCGAGATCAACGAGCTGCACATTCCGCTGGGCCAGGCGGTCAAGCTGACGATGACCTCTCAGGACGTCATCCACAGCTTCTACGTTCCCGCGTTCCGGGTGAAGCAGGACGTACTGCCGGGTCGATACACGAACCTCTGGTTTCAGCCGACCAAGGTGGGCCGGTATCACCTATTCTGTGCGGAATATTGCGGGACCTCGCACTCGAACATGATCGGCTGGGTCACCGTGATGGATCCGTCGGAATACGAGGAGTGGCTGGCCGAGGGCGGCCGGGGCCCCTCGATGGCCGAGCAGGGAGAGCAGCTTTTCGTGCAGTATCACTGCGCCGGCTGCCACCGGGGAAGCCAGACGGTCCGGGCGCCTCACCTGGAGGGGGTCTACGGCAAGTCGGTCCCACTCCAGCGCGGGAATGAGGTGTACTTCACGATGGCCGACGACCGCTACATCCGCGATTCGATTCTGATGCCCAAGAACGAGGTGGTGGCGGGATATGAGCCGCTGATGCCCTCGTTCCAGGGTCAGATCAACGAATCCGACCTGCTAAAAATTATCGCCTACATCAAATCCATCGGGACCAAGGAGGCCACTCCATGAGCACCATAGCGGTCGAGCCCCGGCAGGCAATCCAGCCTCCGGACGATCACCCCGAAGAGGTAAGCTACCTCGCAGCCGGCCATACGGTGCGCTCGTGGCTTCTAACGGTCGACCACAAGCGGATCGCGCTTCTGTACCTGGTCTCGATCACCGTGATGTTCTTCATCGGCGGGTTCGCCGCCGTGATCATGCGGCTTGAGCTGGCGACGCCCCAGGGCGACGTCCTCTGGTCGGCCGACGGCTACAACCGGGCCTTCACGCTGCACGGGATCGTGATGATCTTCTTCTTCCTGGTGCCCTCCATTCCGGCGACACTGGGGAACTTCCTGATTCCGATGATGATCGGGGCCAAGGATCTCGCCTTCCCCAGGATCAACCTGCTGAGCTGGTACCTCTACATCATGGCGGGTGCTCTCGCCCTCGTCGTGCTGATCTTCGGCGGTGTGGACACCGGCTGGACCTTCTACACCCCGTTCAGCACGATGTTCTCGAACACCATGGTCGTTCCGGCGGCCATGGCGGGGTTCATTGCGGGATTCTCATCGATCCTCACCGGCCTGAACTTCATCGTCACCGTTCACACGATGCGGGCCCCGGGCCTCACCTGGTTCCGGCTCCCCCTCTTCGTCTGGTCGATGTACGCAACCAGCCTGGTCGTGATCCTCGGAACGCCCGTCCTCGCGATCGCACTGGCCCTGATCTCGGTCGAACGACTCTTCCACGTGGGAATCTTCGACCCAGCCCTCGGCGGCGATCCGGTGCTCTTCCAGCACCTCTTCTGGTTCTACTCACACCCAGCCGTCTACATCATGATCTTGCCCTCCATGGCCGTCATGAGCGAGATCATCCCCTGCTTCGCCCGCCGGCCGATCTTCGGCTACCGAATGATCGCCTACTCCAGCATCGCGATCGCGGCCATCGGCTTCATCGTCTGGGGACACCACATGTTCGTCTCCAGCCAGTCGATGTACGCGGGCATGGTCTTCTCCATGCTCAGCTTCCTGGTCGCGATCCCCTCGGCCATCAAGGCGTTCAACTGGACGCTCACGATGTACAAGGGCTCGGTCCGCCTCGAAACACCGATGCTCTACGCCCTCGGCTTCATCGGACTCTTCACCATCGGCGGCCTCACCGGCCTGATGCTCTCCACGATGAGCACGGATATGCACTTCCACGATACCTACTTCGTGGTGGCGCACTTCCACTACATCATGGTCGGCGGCGCCGTGATGGGATACCTCGGCGGTATCCACTTCTGGTGGCCGAAAATGTCCGGACGCATGTACAACGAACTTCTCGGCAAACTCTCCGCGCTGACGGTCTTCATCGGGTTCAACCTGACGTTCTTCCCCCAGTTCGTCCTCGGAAACCTGGGAATGCCCCGGCGCTACTATGAGTATGTCTCTGAATTCCAGTTCCTGAACGTGATGTCGTCCGCGGGCGCCTCGATCCTGGCCGTTGGCTACATCCTGCCACTCTTCTACATGCTACTCTCGCTCCGTAATCCGCCGAACGCCCCCGCGAATCCCTGGCGGGCCACCGGGCTCGAGTGGCAAACGGCCTCCCCGCCGCCGACCCACAATTTCCACAAGACCCCCGTTGTGACCCGCGGTCCGTACGAGTACTCGCCCGAAGGAGCCGAAGCGATCGATGGAAACCTTAACACCGCGTTCGAGTAATCCGGCGCACGTCGGCCGGTCGAACTACGATGAGGAACCGATCCTCGGCGTGCAGTTCGACGACGTCGAACAGCAGCACGAATCCTCCATCATGGGGATGTGGCTGTTCCTCTCGACGGAGATCATGTTCTTTGGTGGACTGATCGGGGCGTACACGATCTACCGGTTCATGTCGCCCGGTGAGTTCGCCCTGGCGAGCCATCACCAGAACGTTCCGCTCGGAGCCTTCAACACGGTCGTCCTGCTGGCAAGCAGCCTCACGATGGCCCTCGGCGTCCGGGCCGCTCAGTTGCACGACCACCGCGCGATCGTCCGCTGGCTGATCCTGACGGCGATCTTCGGTACGATGTTCCTGGGCGTCAAGGCGATCGAGTACACCACCGACTATCGCGAGCATCTGATCCCGGCCATGGGCTTCCAGGTTCCGGCCGAGGACCTCGAAAAAATGCCCGACATGAACGTCGGTCGATACCAGATGTATTACGTCCTCTACTTCTTCATGACGGGTCTCCACGCGATCCACCTGATCATCGGCATCGGCCTGGTGCTGGTGATGGCGTATCTCTCGTGGCGGCATTGGTTCTCGGGAGCCGGCGAGACCCAGATCGATGTGACGGGCCTTTACTGGCACTTCATCGATATCGTCTGGGTGTTCCTCTACCCCCTTCTTTACCTTATCAGTGCCCACGCCTCATCATGAAACACCACGTCATGCCGATCCGGACCAACGTGGAGATTTTTATCATCCTGTTGGTCCTTCTGTTCGCCACAATCGGTGCGAACTTCATGCCCCTGGGAGTGCTGCACTTCCCGGTCGCGATGCTGTTCGCCACGATCAAGGCGGTGCTTATCTTCATGTTCTTCATGCACTTGAAGTACAGCCACCGGTACAACAAGGTGGTAGTCGTCGCCTCGTTTCTGTTCCTCGGTATCCTGCTGGTCTTCTTCATGAACGACTATGTCAGCCGAGGCTGGTTCCGCGGTTATACCGACTACCTGCCCGTCAGCGGCGTGGCGACGCGTCCGACCGAATCGACGAGCACCGGCGCCCATTTGACGCGCCCTGAGGCCTGACAGAATCCTCGACGGCCTCTCGATCTCTCGACACAACGCACGAGCCCGCCGGCCACACTCCGGCGGGCTTTTTTCATGAGGTCGCCCCTGAAGAAGATCAGGCCCGCAAGCCTGATCGACCTGAGCGACATCCTTACCGGCCGAATCGGTCAGCCCCGAGGAATTCCCCGAACATGAAAACCACCGCTTGTGCCACGGGGATCGTGATGGTCGTGGTGAGTTTCGGCGTCTCCCGGGTGGACGAGGACGCCCTCGCCGCGGTTCGAGCCGTTCTCGATCGACAGGTCGTCGACTGGAACCGTGGCGACCTCGACCGCTTCCTCTCGGGATACTGGAAATCGCCGAAGGTGGTTTTCCAGTCTGGCGGACGTCGCCTTGTCGGCTGGGAGGCGATGCGCGATCGTTACCGACAACGATACGGCTCCGATCGATCCACAATGGGCCGGCTCGCCTTCTCGGATCTCGAACTCGTTCCGCTCGGGCCCGAGGCCGTGCTTGGACGCGGCCGATGGCACCTCGTCCTGAAGGACGGCTCCGAGCCCGGCGGTCTCTTCACCGTGGTCTTCCGCAAATTCCCCGAGGGGTGGAAGATCGTCCACGATCATACGTCGGCCGACGACCCAGAGCCGGCCGCCTCGGCGAGGCGGCCAGGCTGATCGAGCCGGTGCCGGTCAGCGATCGATCAGCTTCATCGCGGCGGCCGGGTAACGCTCTCCGGCGGCGCTGCCCTCGGGAACCTGGTCGTCGAGCCAGGCCAGATCCTCGGGCGTGAGCGCGAGATCCGCGGCGCCGGCGTTCTCACGGAGATAGGTTCGCCGCTTCGTCCCCGGGATCGGAACGATGTCGTCGCCCTGGTGAAGCAGCCAGGCCAGCGCGAGCTGTCCGGGTGTGGCATTTTTTCGATCGGCCAGCGATCGGATCGCGTCGACGAGCTTCTGGTTGCGATCGTAGTTCTCGCCCTGAAATCGCGGGTAGTTCCTGCGGAAATCGTCGGCGGCGAGGCCCTCGGCGCGGGGGGCTCGGCCGGTGAGAAGTCCCCGGCCGAGTGGGCTGTACGGGACGAATCCAATGCCCAGCTCGCGGCAGGTCGGCAGGATCTCGCGCTCGACCCCGCGCTCGAAGAGCGAGTACTCGCTCTGGAGCGCTGTGATTGGGTGGACGGCCGAGGCCCGATGGAGCGTTTGAGGCGACGCCTCCGAAAGCCCGAGGTGTCGCACCTTGCCGGCCTGGACCAGTTCGGCCATGGCGCCGACCGCGTCCTCGATCGGGACGTTCGGATCGACCCGGTGCTGGTAAAAGAGGTCGATGTGGTCGACGCCGAGCCGCCTGAGCGAGGCATCGGCGACTTCCTTGATGTGCTCGGGGCGGCTATCAGCGCCGACGATTCCGCCCTTCTCGTTGATCTTAAAGCCATATTTGGTGGCGAGGACGACGCGGTCGCGCCGATCGCGGATGGCGCGGCCGACAAGTTGTTCGTTGGTGAAGGGGCCGTAGACCTCGGCCGTGTCGAGGAAGTTGATGCCGAGATCGATGGCTTCGTGGAGGGTGGCCATGGCCTCGGATTCGTCGGTGGGCCCATAGGCCCAGCTCATTCCCATGCAACCCAGGCCGATCGCGGAGACTTGCGGCCCGCGGGCCCCCAGGCGTCGATAAGTCATCTCGGTCGATGCTCCGGTTCCCGAGGATTGGCGATGCGACCGCGTCGGCGGTCGAATTCCCACGCTCATGGTATTCGGGCGACGGCCGTGGTCAAGCGACGAGAGGCGGCGGCCCGTTGAGCGGAGCCCGGCGATCGGGTAACGTCGCCGGATCGCCGCTCATCGACCGACCCGTCGTGGAGTTCCCTGTTGTGCCCCAATCTTATGTGCTTTGTCTTCTGGTCACGACCTGGGCGCTTGTTGTCGCGGCGGAGACCGCCGGGGCCGACGAGCCGAAGGCGACCCGCGAACAGATCGACGGACTCCTTCGCGCGGAGTTGACTCGCGACTGGTATCCCCGGGCCGTCGACCGCGATCGGGGCGGGTTCCATCAGTCGTTCGCCCGCGACTGGTCGCCAACGCCCGACCGCGACACCTTTCTCGTCTACCAGGCGCGCATGACCTGGACGGCCGCCGCCTTCGCGCGGTACGCCCCGGAGCGTCGCGAGGAATTCGTCGGATACGCCCGGCACGGAATCGCCTTCCTCGACGACGGGATGCGCGACCGCGAACACGGCGGGTTCCACTGGATGCTCGATCCCAGGGGCCAGCTCGACCCAAAGCTCGGCGACGAGAAACACGCCTACGGAATCGCGTTCGTGATCTACGCCGCCGCCGAGGCCCGGCACGTGAGCGGCGACGACCGGGCGCTGAAGGTCGCCCGAGACGCCTTCGACTGGCTCGACACCCACGCCCACGACGCGGCACACGGCGGCTACTTCGAGGCCCTCCGCCGCGACGGGACGCCGATCCTCTCCGCGCCGCCGAATGCCCCGGTCGGACGCCGGACCGATCGCCTCGGCATTTATTATGGATTCAAGACAATGAACGTTCACATTCACCTTCTTGAAGCCGTCGCGGCGCTCGCGCGGGTGGACGACCGGCCGGTGGTGAAGGAACGCCTTCGCGAGCTGCTGGAGATCGTTCGCGATCGGATCGCCGTCGAGCCCGGGGCGCTGAACCTCTATCTGACGCCCGACTGGCGAGCCATCCCCGCGCACGACTCGTTCGGCCACGACATCGAGACCGCGTATTTACTCGTCGAGGCGGCCGAGGCGCTGGGAATCCCCGACGACGCCCGAACCTGGCGCGTCGCGCGGAGCCTGGTCGACCACGCTCTCGACTGGGGCTGGGACGCCGAGCACGGTGGGTTTTACGACAAGGGCGAGTCGTTCGGCAACCCGGCCTTCGATCGGACGAAGGTCTGGTGGACCGAGGCCGAGGGTCTCAACGCCCTCCTCGTGATGGATCGGCGATACGGGCGGGAGTCCAGCCGCTATCGAGAGGCGTTCCGCAAGCAGTGGACGTTCATCGAAAAACACCTGCTCGACCCAGTTCACGGCGGCTGGTTCTCCCAGACGACCCGCGAGGGAGACCTCATCGGCGACGGCCACAAGGCAGACCCGTGGAAGGCGAACTATCATGCGTCGCGCGCGATGATGAACGTGGCGAGGCTCCTGGGCCAGCCCGGCGCGGCCGATTGACCGGCCAATCGCGAAGGACCAGGCCAATAGCCCTCGTAGCTGGCGACTCGGTCGAACCAATACGTCACGCGTCGATCGCCAGCGGGAGCTCTCGGCATTCAAACGAGGCTCAAGACGGATTCCAGGGTGATGGGGCGTTCGGCGTCCGGATTCGGTAGGATCGAGGGTCTCGGACGCCCTTGACCGCCGACGCGATCGGAGCCGCGAGCCGCCCCATCATGGTGAACATTCAGAACCTATTCGAC
>DAIDKV010000210.1 GCA_027449865.1 Planctomycetales bacterium | reverse complement strand
ACAAGGGCTATGGGACCGGTCCTTCGTGATGGCCCCATCGTTTGCCGACTGTAGGAGCCGGCTCCAGCCGGCGATCGGCGCGTGACCTTTGGCTTCGTCCGGATCGCCGGCTGGAGCCGGCTCCTACATCGGCTATGGGACCGGTCCTTCGCCATCGGTCGATCGTTGGAGCCGGTTCCGGCTGGCGACCAGCTCGAGATCCGGCGCTCCCTCCGACAGTAGACCAGCTCCCCCACCATCACAAACCGGACAGGATCGTCGAGCTTGGGAATGAGGCGTTTAGAACTCCTCTTCGGCCGGCGGCGGCTCGGGGACCTTGCCGGCGTCGGGGCCCAGCGGTCCGGTCGACCCGCGCGAGGCCAGGGCCAGTTCGTCGCGCACCACCCGCCAGGCCGGGACGGTTGCGTCGGCTTCCTGACGGAACTCCAGGTCGGAGAGCATCGGCGCGTCGTCGGTCGGCTCGAACGCGCGGGTCCAGTCGTCTCGATCGTAGATTTTTGGCAAGGCGCCCGACTGGACGATCTCGTCTCGACGATAGGTCTTGATCCGATGATAGGCGATGTGCCGGCCGGACCATTGGATCTTGTCGCGGAGCCGCTCGGTTTGATCTTGCCCCTCGAGCCGGAACAGGGGGTGATCGCCGGTGACGGTGCTGACGATCGACCGATCGGCGTCGAACTGGACCGCCGACATGTGGGGCTCGTCTCGGGTCGTTTGAAGGTGGACGAGACCGCCCTTGAGCCGGGCGCTCACGCGGTCGATTCGGACCCGGAGTTCGGCCTTGTCGGTCTCGACGGTCCTTCGCGCCGATCCCATCGCGTCGAGGAGACTCCCCTCGGCGGCGATCATGGTCTCCTCGACGTTGAGCGAGAGCCGACCGCCCCCGGCGATCGCGACCGCGTCTCCTCCCGAGCGCAGGAATCCGTTTCGGACGACGATGACCGCCTCGACGCTGGCCTTCTCTCGGGCGGCGGCACCAGACGTCCCCAGGGAGGGCCCTGGACGAACCACCAGCGCCGCGGCGGCGGCCCCTCGGGCCGAGACGGTCACCGTGCAATCGTCAAGGAGCAGTTCGGTCCCCGGCTGAACGGCGATCGCCGCGATCCGATCGGAGGCGACGGCCTCGGGCTCGGGAACGACCAGGTCGAGTCCCTCGAGCTGGAGCGAGCCGGAGCGAAGCGTCAGCATCGCGAGCCATTCCGAGGGCGAGGCCGCCGACGGAACGAACCGGAGCCGGGGCCGGACACCGCCGCCCGCCTCCGCCGCGATTCGAATCCGCTTTGAGCCCGACGAGGCAATCGCCACCGCGGGCAGTTCCAGATCGGCACCCGCCGCGACTCGGATCGTCCCGCCGCGTTCCTCGATCGCACGAACTGCCCCGAGGAATTCCTCCGCGCTCCGGACGGCCTCGCCCCGCTCGGCCACTGGCTCGACGCCCGATCGCTCCCCAGCGCCGGCGTCCTTCCGCGGCTCGCTCCTCGGCTCGTCGCGGATCGGCTCGGTTGGTGGTGGCATGGGCATCGGCATGGGCATCGGCATCGGCTGGCCGAACCCCTCGGGATCGGTCTCGGCGTCCGTCGGAGCCGTCGCGCCCGATGCGGTCGGCATCGGCGGCAGCTCGGTCGACTCAGCCGCCGGCGAGGAACGAGGCATCGGCATTTCATTCGTCGAGGGCGCTCGCGACGCGGTCGACTCGGGCGTCGAGGGGCGCGGAACCTCCATCAGCGCCGGGACCGAGTGCGCCGGATCGTTCTGGGCCAGGCGGACCTCGCTCCGGATCGGGCCGAACGGACCTTGCCGGGCGCCGATCCCGCCTTCGATCGGTGCGTCCGCCCTGAGGCGGAACGCCCGGGTCGGGTCTTCTCGGTTTTGCTGAAGTGCCGCGATCGGGTCGGCGGCCTCCCAGACCGACCGATCCGCGAGGCGTGAGCCCAGCTCGCGCGGCTCGGTGGTCCCCTGTTCCCAGGCCGCGAAGTCGGTCACTCTCGACGGTCGGGGCGACCTTGGCGGTGTCGCGAGGAACGCGCCGATGCCCCGATAAAGATTCGATCGACCGCGCCAGTTCAGGTCGCGCGGATCGTCCACCTCAACAAGCGTCGACGCCCCGGACTCACCAGCCGCGATCGCCGTGTCGTCCACCCGAACGCGCACCGGCCCGCCCTCGATCCGAAGCACAGGCCCAGCGCCGGCCATGATGGTCGTGTGGATGAGTCGAAGCTCGGCGGGGAGGGCTCGATCCGTCCCGGCCGATTCGAACCAGAACGAGGGGGACGCTGGGGCGATCGTGCAGTCGCGAAGAGTGACGTCGGCCGGTCCTCGCGTGCGGACGACCGTCATGCCCTCGTCGAAGTGGCAGGCATCGGCAAGGAGGCCCGGCGGGCGATCGTGGACACCGGGCGCCGGCCTCGAGGTTCGAACATCGATCGCCGCGAGGTCGCCGTCGATCTCACCGGAGGCTCGACGCGACGGCCGACGGAACGAGCAGCCGCGGAGGGTGAGCTCGGTGTCCTCCGCCCGGATCGCGCAGAGGCTCGCGCCGTCGGTCGTTCCGTCGATCTGGAACTCCACCCGTTCGATCGTGACGTGTCCCCGGCCGAACCGGAGCAGCGTCTCGGCCGCCGTACCCAGCCCACGCGCCGAGGCCCGGACAATCGGACGGGCACCGGCTTCCGCCCGGATCGTCAGGTCCTTCGCCTCGGTCGATCCACGCGATTCCGCCGCCGAGCGTCCGGAAACCAGATACGGCCCCGACTCGGACAGGACGATCACCGAACCAGGAGGCGCCGAGGCCACCACGTCGTCGAGCTGGTCCGACGGCCCGACCGGGATCGTTCGCGGATACTCGGCGGCCGTCGTGGGCGCGGTCGTCGCTCCCTCGGATCCCGACAGGACCGGCCGGATCTCGGGAGCGGCGGGCGCCCCGATTTTCCGATCGTCGGCCGGCCGTGTGACCGTACCACCCATCGATCCTCGTCCGGTGGTCGGCGGCCGGCTCAGTTCCCGGCCAAACCACGCCAGCCCCGCGAGCACCGCCAGAAAACCCGCCGCCGGCAAGGCCCAGGCCAGGTGCCGTTCCCACCACGGATGATGCGGGCGGAGCATCCAGCTTTCCAGCCCGCTCGCCGTGGGCTCGATCCCCATCGCGCCGGCCATCGACATCAGATCGCGCACCAGGTGTTCCGGCCCCTGATACCGACGCTCTCGCTCCTTCGCCATCAGCTTGGCGATGATCGCCGAGAGAGCGGCCGGCACCCCGGGATTGAGCGTCCGAACGTCTGCCGGCGCCTCCTCCTGGTGCTGGATCAATTTCTGAAGGACCGTACCCCCCGGAAACGGCGGCCGACCCGTCAGCATGTGGAACATCGTGCAACCGAGCGAGTACAGGTCGCTCCGAACGTCCACGTCCCTCGGGTCGCGGGCCTGCTCCGGGCTGATGTAATCGAAGGTTCCGAGCGTCATCCCCGTCTGTGTGAGCCCGGCGTCGCCGCCCCGCTCGAACCGACGCGCCAGACCCATGTCCACCAGCTTCGCGCGGCCCTGCGGCGTCAAAATGATGTTCGACGGCTTGATGTCGCGGTGAACGACCCCGCGCCGGGATGCATGCACCAGCGCCCCGGCGATCTGAAGCGACACATCCACCGCCGAGCCGGCATCCATCGGTCCCGACCGCTCGACCCGCTGCCGAAGGGTTTCCCCTTCGATGAATTCGAACGCGATGTAATGCAGCGGCCCGTCCTGGCCGATGCTGAAGACGCGGGCGATGTTCTCGTGGTCAAGCTGGGCCGCCGATCGCCCCTCCTGGTAAAACCGGAGGACCACCTCGGAATCCGAGGCCTGGTCCGGCGGCAGGAGCTTCAACGCGACCTGTCGGTCGAGCTGGATATCCGTCGCCCGGTAAACCGCGCCCATCCCACCGGCGCCGATCGCTTCCTCAAGCCGGAAGGTGCCGACCATCTCCCCGGGTAAGGGGAGCGGGATCGTCGACGGCCCGACCGCCTGGAGCTTCCGAACCGAACTCCCCGATCCCCGCATGACAGTGGGCGTCGTTTCCGGCGATCGACGCGCTACCGACGAGCCCGGAGGGGTCTCCGGCTCCATCTGGCCCGATAGGTCTCGGGTACGGCGCGACTCGGGGATCAACATCGACTCATGCTCAACGGTTTGGGGATCATCCCCGGGCAAAACATCCTTGCCACGGTCCAGGATCGAGACACGATCGGAAATGAGCCGGCGCGAGACAGGTGCATGCAATCCTACGAATCCCATTTACTATAGATGCCTTCGGCGGGATTGTCAACCGGATCCGCCAGGGCCGGCAACGCAACCTGATATCCGGTAGGGAGTACGGGTCATTGGTGGTCCGAAGTTCCGGCGAATCGGCCTCGGTCGGTGCTGGCGGATCACGTCGATCAGCGACTCTGATTGAAGCCCGAAAGCCGGTACAACCGATACAGGAGTCGTCACCGACGGGTTCATCCCGATATCCTTGGTACGCGTCGCGTCGGGGGATCGATGGCAGGGCGGCCACGACCCGCAGGAGGTAGCCGTATGTGGGACCGGATTCGGATCGGACGCTCTCAGGCCGGAAGGACGGGCGAAGGGGCCGGCTCTCGGGCGGCCAGACGATCGGCCCGCCGTCCGCTGGTCGAGTCGCTCGAAGGACGTCCCCTCATGGCCGCGCTGGCGCCCATCGCCAATGTGAGCGTCCCCGCTCAGCAGGGTTATACGGTCCCCCTCGATGGCAGCGCCACCACCGACGCCCAGACCTTCACCGTGACCTCCAGCAACCCCGATATCGCGGCGAATGTCGTCAACGGGCCGTTCTGGACGGTCAATATCAATTATTCGAATACAACGAATCCCTCGCTCAATTTCAGTGGACCGCTCGTCTTCCAGCTTTTCAATAACGCGGGGAGCACGACACTCACTCCGAACACGGTCAGCCACATCCAGCAGTTCACCAACGACGGCTATTACACTTCCACCGGAAAGTACATCACACGGGTCGCGACCGGATTTCCTGGCCCAACCGACTACGTCGTCCAGGGTGGGGCTCCAAACCCGAATGGCACGGGGAGCAGCGGCCAGGCCAATACCCCCTTCGCCAACGAGAACGTCCAGCAACTGGCCTTCACCGGCTCCGACCAGCTCGCGATGGCCAACGCCGGCGGGACGAACTCCAACGACACCCAGTTCTTCATCACCACCGGCCAGCCGAATAACGCACTCGGGTACAATTACACAATCTTCGGCCAGATGGTCCCGAACCCGACGACGGGCGGAACACCATCGGACCTGACCACGCTGGCGAAGCTCACGCAGATTCCAGTCACCACCAACCCAGCACTGAACGGCGAGAATTCGCTACCTACCTTCAATCCCCTGATCACGGCGGCCTCGCTCTCGAACACCAATCCGAGCGGAACGCTGCTGCTCGACACGAGCCAGGCGAAACAGGGCGAGACCTCGACGATCACGGTCACAGCGACCGACCCAACCACCGGGACTTCCACCACACAATCGTTCCAGGTCACCGTCGGTGCCTACGCCGGTCCCTCGGCGCCCGCAATCAACTTCCGTCCCTTCGCGACGGCCCAGTCGCTCACGGTCTCACAGAGCCTGCCGTCAAAGATCACCGTCAGCGGGACCAGCGGCTATCCGAGCACCACCTCAAAATCCACGCTCACGTACTCGCTGGTTTCCCAGCCGACGCACGGGACGATCACCAACTTCAACCCGTCCACCGGCACGCTCATCTACACGCCCACCGCCGGCTATTCGGGCTCCGACTCGTTCCAGTTCGTGGTCAACTCCACCGGTCCCCAGAACACTCCGGCGATCACGACGAGCAATCCGGCGACCGTGACGCTCAACGTCGCGGCGGCGGCCCCGGTGGCCACGGGTGCGGTCCGGCAGGTGGGAACCGTTCTGATTGTCACTCCGCTTCCGCAGCACGGCGGCCGGATGCACCGGAACACCATCCTCGTCACCCAGACTCCAGGTTCGTCCACCTCCAGCTCCACGGTGATCCAGGTCTACGTCAACGGACAGCTCGACTCCACGGAGCCAGCCGTCAGCTCGATCGACAGCATCATTGTCTTCGGCTCGAAGGCCAGCGACCACATCACCATCGATCCCTCGGTCACGGTCCCCACGCTGATCGACGGCGGCCACGGCGGTCGTAACGTTCTTCAAAGTGGATCGACCGACACGACCATGCACGGCTGGTTCGGCTACAACAAGATGATCGGCGGGACGGGTCCCAACCAGATGATCGGCCAGGCCGGGCGGGTCAAGTTCAGGCCCTCGGGAGCCACGAACCTGATCTTCGCCGGCAACAAGACCTCGCCGCCGACGGGCACCTTCTACGTCTACCGTAAAGGCAAGCTCGTCCCTGTTCCGCTGAGCAACCTCTATCCGCACAGCACCTCGACCGGGACGATCCACCACACCACACACAAGACCCACACCGGAACGACGCACAAGAAAAAGTGATCATATCCATCCCAGATCCCAGGTTGACTCCGTCGCCTGGGATCTGGAATTTTGGAATCCAGAGCCTGGAACCTGGAATCCGAAATCCGAATGACCGCGGACCCGATGGCCCGTTTGCCACAAACTTTCAGCCGTCCCACCATGATCCCTCTCCCGATTGACGATGTACTGTCCGAAGGCCTGGCGGGTCTTGCGAGTGGAGCGATGGTGCTCTCGGCGCCGCCGGGCTCGGGCAAGACGACCCGCCTGCCCGCGGCGATCGTCGAATCGGGAATTCTCTCTGAATCGCAACCGGGAGTGATCGTGCTCCAGCCGAGGCGGATCGCGGCGCGGGCGTCGGCGGCTCGGGTGGCTGAGGAGCGGGGCTGGACGCTCGGCGATCGGGTCGGATACCAGGTCCGCGACGATCGCCGGATCTCCTCGGCGACCCGCCTGCAATTCGTGACCGAGGGGATTTTGACCCGCCGCCTCCTTTCCGACCCCTTTCTGGAAGGGATCGGCGCGGTGGTCCTCGACGAGTTCCACGAGCGCAACCTCGACTCCGACCTCGCGCTGGCCCTCCTGCGCGAGGTCCGCGACGAGGTTCGACCCGATTTGAAGCTGGTCGTGATGTCGGCGACGCTCGACGCCGGTCCGGTCTCGGAATTCCTTGGCGGCGCCCCCGTCGTCACGGCGGGTGGGCGGGCGTATCCGGTCGAGATCGAGTATGTCCCGGCCGATCGTCCGGCGAGTCCGGAGGCGCTCGCGCCGATCGTCGGTCGATGGCTCGACGACCCGCGCTCCGAGGGACATCTACTCGTTTTCCTGCCGGGGATGGCCGAGATCCGCCGCGCCGCCGCGAGGCTCGGACCGCTCGCCGAGCGTGCGGGCGCGGTGATCCGCCCGCTGCACGGCTCGCTCCGCCCTGAAGACCAGGACCGGGCGATCCGGCCGGAGGACCGACGAAAAGTCATCCTCAGCACGAACGTCGCCGAGACCTCGCTGACGATCGAGGGCGTCCGCACGGTGATCGACTCGGGCCTGGCTCGGTCGGTTCGATACGACCCGTCGCGGGGTGTCGACCGGTGGACGCTGGAACGGATCAGCCGGGCCTCGGCCGACCAGCGGGCGGGCCGCGCCGGCCGGACCGCGCCCGGACGTTGCCTCCGACTCTGGCCGGAGCGCGAGGACCGGGGCCGTCGGGCTTTCGAGGAGCCCGACATCCGCCGGGTCGATCTGGCCTCGGCGCTGCTGACCTTGCATTCGTGGGGTCAAAGCGATCCCTCGCGGTTTCGGTGGTTCGAGGTGCCCGATCCGGAGCGTCTGGAAGGGGCCGAACGGGTCCTCTCGGCGATCGGGGCGATCGCGGGCGAACCTGCCCGGATCACGGCGATCGGCCGGAAGCTTCTCGACCTTCCGATCCACCCGAGGCTGGGCCGGTTGCTGGTCGCCGCGGGCGAGGTGGGCCGGCTGGCCGAGGGGGCCTCGGTCGCCGCTCTGCTTTCGGAGAAGGACATCCTCGCTCGTGACCCGGCGGAGAAGCGGCCGGAGATTGCTTCGGGGATCTCCTCGACGTCGGACGTCCTGGTCCGACTCGACCGGCTCGCCGAGGCCGAGGCCTCGCGGTTCTCGCCCGCGATCCGATCGCGGGGGATCGATCCAACCGCCGCGCACGCTGTCGCCCGACTTCGTGATGACCTGCTCCGGCGGTTCGGACGCGGGGCTCGCGGTCGCGGCTCCCCAATGCCGCACGATCTCGCCGGTCACGATGACGCGGCGATCCGACGCTGGCTCCTGCTCGCCTATCCTGATCGGGTCGTGAAACGTAGGGGCGCCGAGGGAACCGGACTGATGGTCGGCGGACGGGGTGTCCGGCTGGCTCCAGGTTCGGTCGTCCGCGAGGCTGATGCCTTCCTCGCCCTCGACGCCCGAGACGAACGCAAAGCGGGCCGTCGCGAGGTCCAGGTCTTTCTCGCCAGCGCCATCGAACTGGCCTGGCTCGAGGAACTCCATCCCGCCTCGATCCGTCGCGAACGAGCGACCGTTTACGATCCGCAACGTCGACGGGCCATCGGCGTGGCGCGCACCTGGTATCTCGACCTGATCCTCCGGGAAGATCCCACCTCCGATCTCGATCGCGACCTGGCCGCGCGGCTACTTGCCGACGAGCTACGTCGGCAGGAAATCCATCCCGCGCTCGCGAACGAGTCGGCCGTCGAGTGGCTGGCGAGGCTCGACCTCGCGCGCCGCTGTTTCCCCGAGCTGGACTGGCCCGTGTTCCACGAGTCGACCCTGGCGGAGGTCGCCGAGGAAGCCTGCCGCGGAAAGACCTCGATGGAGGAGGTCGATCGGATCGACTGGATTCCACACCTGGAATCCCGTCTCGATCGGCGGCAGGCCAACGAACTGCGGGAAGGCGCCCCGGAGTCGATCGTGATCCCGAGCGGCCGTCGGGTTCGACTAACGTATGAGGTCGGGCGTCCACCAGTTCTGGCGGCTCGAATCCAGGAACTGTTCGGCCTGGCCGAGACGCCGAGAGTCGCCCGGGGCCGATCGGCCGTTTTGCTCCACATTCTCGGCCCCAATTATCGCCCGGTCCAGGTCACCGACGACCTTCCCAGCTTCTGGAAGAACACGTACTTCCAGGTTCGGAAAGACCTGCGCGGCCGCTATCCAAAACATCCCTGGCCCGACGACCCGATGAACGCCCCACCCGTCGCCGCCCATCGCCGGAAGCCGTCCTGACGTTCACCGGCTGCCTCCCTCCTTTTCGGGATGAGAACAGGCCCAGGCTGGGTCGTTGGTCGGAATCGCGGAGCTGGAGTTCCCCTGAAACCGGGCTCCCGATAGAATCCCGGCTCTCCGCGAAGCAAGGACGCCAGCGGATCGGGACAGGATTGAGTAAGGATTCCAGCTCTCATGCTCGGTGGCCGATCGAATCCGTGCACCTGGCTGCTGGTGTGCGCCCTCGCTTCGGGCTGCGCGACGATGAGGCGTGAGGCGCCCAGTCCGGACCTCAGGCCCTGCACCGACGGCTACGCCTACACGGCCGACGGATGGCGGCTCGGCGTCCGGCATTACGTTCCCGAGCACCCCGACCCGGGCAAGCTGCCCGTCGTCCTTTGTCACGGTCTCGGCCTGAACGCCACCTTCTGGACGATCACCGACAACCACCTTCCCGCCCAGCTCGCCGCCCGGGGCTACGAGGTCTTTGTCTTCGACATCCGAGGCTCGGGCGAAAATGGCCGGATCGGCCGCCTGGATGAGCGCAATCGAAGGCGGCGGAATACCCCGTTCCGCGAGCTTGGCGAGGGCAAGTGGAACGTCGACGACCTGATGCGCTACGACGTCCCGGCGATCCTTGACCACGTCCGACGCGAGACCGGTCGCGACCAGGTCAACTGGGTCGGCCACAGCATGGGCGGTATGCTCATGTTCCCCTACTTCGAGCTCGACCCGACGAGTCACGCCCGGATCGCGAATTTCATCGCGATGGGAAGCACCATTACGCTGGCCGACGCCCCGAAATACGACATGCTCATGGCCAACCGCGCGATCCGAACCCTCAACCATTTCGCCAGCCCCGGCCGGCTCGGACGCCCGCTGACCTATTTCCGAATGCCAGGAATGAACATCATCGATTCCTTTTACTACGACGAGGCCAACGTCGATCGTCGAACGGTCTCTAGGTTCTACGGTTACACTCTCGAAGATCCCGGTCCGGGCGCCTTCCGTCAGCTCGACCGGTATTTGAAATGCGGTCACATGTACTCCGCCGACGGCCGGCTCGACTACTCGGCCATGCTCGATCGTGTGAAGGTTCCGCTTCTGATGGTCGCTGGCGAGGGCGACATCATCTCCGACGTCCCCTCGACCGAGATGACCTTCCAATCGATCGGCAGTTCCGACAAGACCCTGATGATTTTCGGGACGCATCATGGACAGGTGGCCGATTACGGCCACTGCGACCTCGTCTGGAGCCGGCACGCCGCCTCGGAGATTTTCCCGCCGATGATCGACTGGCTCGACCAGCGCCAGCCGGGTCCGCCGATCGCGGTCCGATCGACGCTGGCCCTCCCCTCGGAGCAGGCGTTACCCAGTCCCCAGGAGTGAGTCGATCGCGATCTGCGACCAGGTTTCGAACTCGTCGCGGAGGGCTCGGATGGTTTCGACCGGCAGGAAACCCGCCTCGGCGAGTCCCTCCTCGCGCGGTTCGACCTCGGGCCGATCGAGCTCGAAAAGGTGGACGACGCCCAGATGCACTCGCCCGACCGGCGTGGCGTCGTCGTTGATCAAACCCACCCGGCGGATGACACCCGCGCTCCGGATCGCGACCTCTTCTTCCAGCTCGCGACGGAGCGCGGATTCATACGCGTCGAGGGTCCGGCCGCCCTGGGCGTCGTCCTCGGAGACATGCCCGCCGACGCCCAGCGACCGCAATCGATGCAACCGGGCCTCGCCCTGCGACTTGCCTCTCGTGTAGCAAAACACCCGGTCGCCCGACCGAAACACGACATACGGGATGATCTGCTTGAAGCCTGGATCGTCCTCGACCTCCGACCTTGGCCGGTATTCGAGAAGGTCGGGAACCAGGAGCGCCGAGAGATAGCGGTCCGCCTCGGGCGAGAACCCTTGAAACCGTCCGAGCCGGTCGAGCTCGGCCCCCGGAACGACCATCACACGCTCATCTTTCTTCATGACAGGGGACCCATCCCGGCTTGTGTCATCCCTCGAAATCGCGACAGCCCTCCATTATGACACACGCGCCCGCCCAACCCTCTCGCGAGAAATCGCTGGAGAATTCAGGCGGAGCGCTCGACCGGTCAGGCATGGATTGCCGGCTGGAGCCGGCTCAGAGAGGACGATCGCCCCAGAACCCCTCGACATCAAAACGGAATGCCGGGATCGGCCGGCTTTGGCGGCGCGGGCGAGGGTGCGGCCGGCGCGGGCGATGGCGACGACGGTGTGGGCGCCTTCGGCGTGGCGGTTGGCGCGGGTGCCGAGGGATTCCCCTGAGCCTTCTCGGCCGCCTTTTTGTCGGCGGCGGCCTTTTCCGTGGCCTCGCGCAGGGCCGCTTTCCGGAGCGCTTCGGCTCGGGCGGCGGCGGCGGCGACCTGGGCCTTCGCCTTGGCGTCCTTCTCGGCGCGGCCATCCTGAAGGGCCTTTCGATAGGCCCGGACGGTCTCGTCGTCGAGGTAGCGATCGATCATCGCCTGGACGTCATTGAACTGCATCTGCGCGGTCCGCGTGAGGATCGGCGCCCGGGTCTCGGCCTGTTCGTGAGCCGCCCTCTCCTTCAACTCCGAGAGCCGTTTGGCGTACTGATCCCTCGGCGCCAAAAGGTCGAACTCGCGGATCGCCTCTTCCAACCCGTCCCAGTCCTCGCCTTCCAGTCGGGCCTTCATCCGGGCCTCCAGCCTCGCCCGAAGCGCGATCAGGTCGACCACCTCGTCGCGGATCGAGTCCACCTCGGCCTCGACGGCCACGCACTGATGATGCGGGTCGAACGGGATTGTCCGTTCCTCGGCGCTCTCGCCCGGCATGACCGGAAACTCGCGGACCGGCTCCAGATTCCCGGCCAGCAATCGGATCACCACCAGTCCGTCGGCGAACCCTGCGGGCAGGACAATCCGGCCGGAGCGGTCGGTCATTCCCAGTTCCCGGGTGGCCGTGCCCGGGACCATCCGGCCGATCAGTGTAAACCCAGCGCCCGGGAGCTTCTCCTTGAACGTCACAAACCGGAGCCGGAGCGGAACGTTCCCCGGCTTGATCCCAACGGCCGCGAGCGTATTCGGCTGGATGTACGACTGGCTCAGCGGGTCGTTCAGACCCGAAATGCTCGCACACCGACAAAGGGCACCGTCCACCGATTCGACCCGAAGATACGACCACGGAATGATTTTGACCACAACCGTTCCGGTTTTGGTCGAGATCAGTCGGAGCGGCTGAAAAATCGTCCCCTCGCTGACAACCCTCCCAATCGGACTCGCCGGCTCGATCGCCGAGCCCCGGACCTTGAGCAACACCTTGCCGGCGTCTTTCCCCTCGATGAGCGCGGTCGGGCTGAAAAGGTCGAGCGTGAATGAAAGCAAGGCGCGCGGCGCGTCGGCCAGTACTTCGACCGACCGGCGCTGATAGGGCCCGAGGCGGCGGGTCGCGGTGTCGTACTCGCGGCCGGAAAAAAACAGGCCCGCCTCGCCCCTCGGCCGATCGGCATGCACCACCCAGACCTTGTCATACGATCCGGCGTCGACGGCCTTCTCAAACGCCGACGCCTGGGCCGGGGTCGCTTTTTCGAGACCCTCCAGGTCGAGATCGAGCACCCGTCCCGAGGGCGGGGCGATCGTCACCGACCACGGACGCCCGACAAACCGGCGGGCCATCACCTGCCATTCGCGGAGCAAATCCGCCCGCCGGGCCGTATCGATCCGCGACGACGGATGGCAGGCCAGGTGAAAGATCACCCGATATGGTTGACGCTCGATCGGCTCGGCCGCCGTGCTCTCGCCACTCTCGGACGGTTCCGGTCCACTCCTCGCGGGCGAAGACTTCGCGGGCCCGGATTTCGTGGTGGGAGTGGTCCTTGAAGACTCCTCAGCCAACAACGGGACCGTGAAGGCGATCCAGACGGACGCGGCCAGGGCATGGCTCCGGTTCATTGGCGTTTCTCCGGCTTCTGGCCGGGATCCCAGGGGTCGTGCGCGACCCAGGGGGCGACCTGCCAACGTTCGATCCCATCGTAGAGCCTGGAGGTGGTGGCCTCGGGCCCGCGAAGCCGCGATCGCCAGGCGTAGTGGTCGGCAAGCTGCCAGAGCGGGATCACGGGCAGCTCGTTCCGAGACTCGCGGTCGATCTGAGCGACAAGGCCGCGAGCCGTCGCCCACTCGCCGGCTCGCTCCAGTTGAAGGAGCAGTTGAAGGATGCGAGGGCTTGCCGCCGAGGCGAGCGGGTCGGCCTCGGGCGGCGCGTCATACGCCGGGCAGAGCAGGGGACCGGCCTGCCCGATCGGGTCGTCGCACCGGAGCACGCGATAGGCGAGGTCAAACCGCCGACCGGCCCGCAGCTCGCCCTCCAGCCGCGATTCGGGCCATTCGGCCAGCTCGATCTCGACTCCCGCGATCTGAAACGCCTCCGCCAGCTTCGGCACCACGGCGCGGCATTCGGGGATGGCCGGATAGTCGAGCTTCAGGCGGATCGAACGTGCCCCCAGCTCCTTCCTCGCCGCGGCCACGAGCATCTTCGCCAGCAAAATATCGAACGCGAGCGGCTTCACGTCCGCCGCGTCGGCAAAGCTTCCCCTGGCGAATGGGCCGTCGGCCGGCGTGTCGACATCGTTGGCCGGGTGCTTCAAAACGGTCTCTTCCAGCAGGCCCTTCCGGTGGATCGCGTAAGAAAGCCCGCGACGCAGCGCCCGGTTCCGCAGGGCGGGAGTTCGACCGTCGACCGCCAGCACGTGAACGACCGGCCTCTGATATTGACCGATCTGGATTTCCTGTGCCCCGGTCATCGCGGCGACCTGGTCCGGCGGAACGTGGTCGATCATCGTCACATCCCCGCGCCGGAGGGCCGTGACGGCCGTCGAACCCCGCGAGAGCCGGATTTCTCGAATCCGGCGGATTGCTCCATCGCTCGACGAATCGGACCGGGTTCGCAGCTCCAGCCGATCGTCCTCCGAGCCCGAGCATCCGAACGGTCCATCGGTGACGAGCATCCGGCGTCTCGCGGAAAGGACAATCCGACCGTCGACCCCCGCGTGCGCCGCACCGACCGGCCCGATGAGCGACGAACCCGCCTTGAGCGGAGAATGATGCAATCGGACCTCGATGCGATCCTCGCCGCGGACCTCCGCCCGGTCGAGCAACTGGGCCCATCGCGCCTCGTAGGTCGGCGAGTGTGGGTCGGTCTGCTCGATGAGGGCCCGGGCGACATCGGCGATCGAGACCGGACGCGAGCCGTCGGACCAGATCGGCCCGGGTCGAAGGCGGATCACCATCCGCCGGCCAAGGTCCGAGGTCTCGACCGAGGCCGCGAGCTGACCGGCCGGCTTCCCCTTCCGGGCGTCCTCGTTGTCGGCGGCGAGGATCGGCAAATACAGCAGCCGGACGATCCGATCGTCGGCCGGAGACCTCACCCAGGGACCGGGCGGCGAGGCCACGTCGATCACGCCGACGTCGAGCGTCGGCATCGCCTGGAACGCCTCGATGTAGCGGGCCTCGACGCCCGGAAGGGTCGGCCAGATCCGGAGCGCCTCGGCGAGCGCGTCGAGCCGGTCGGCCGAATCCTTCGTCTCGGCCTGCTGGACCCGATCCGTCGCCTTCGAGACGAACCGAGACCGAAGCGCCGCCACCGAGGCTCGCTCGCCGACCACCCCTTCCAGCTCGTGCAGAACCCGCCTGCCGAGAACGTATCGCCCCATCCTCACCGCCCGCTCGATCCGCTTGCCGTACGCCTGCACGATCTGTTCGAGCAGATCGGGATAGTCGCGATTTCGGCCCAGCAGTTCGCGCAAAAGCCGGAGTCCGCGCTCGTCGTCGCCGTCGATCAGCGCCCGCCTGCCCTCGGTGTAGAGAACCTTGTTGACGCGATCGTCGAGCCCAGGCCAAGACGGATCTCGCGTCTTGACGCGCAGGCAGCACTCAAACGCCCGCGCGAAGTCGCGGCTGAGGATCAGCCGGTCGACCTCGTCGAGCAGGAGATCCTCGAAGTATTCGATCTTCTTGATGCTCGTCCGTTTGACGAGAAAGTCGCGGACCTCGCTCCGACCGGTCTGAAGCAGGTGGATCTTGATGATATCGCGCCCCTCGACGGACCCTTCATCTTCCTTCTTGGGCTCCTTGCCGACCTCGATGAATGTCTCGACGGGATTGGTCGCCTGCTTCAGCCGCTTCTCTCGTTCCTTCCTGGGGTCGATCAGGGGAAGAGGCCGGGGGCTCACCGGCTCGACGATCACCACGCTGTTATCAATCAGCGTGATCCGGTCGAACGGCTCGGAGCGAAGCAGGTCCGAGGCTCCGATCGGGCGGGGCGGCGGTTCCTGGGCGTTCGCGGCCGTCGTCCCCGCGCGGGTCGCCGCGATCGCGACGATGACCGTGTAGGCCACGATCCGAGCTTGAGAGCCGAGCGAGGCAAGAAGATCGCGATTCCCCGAGGAGGTCTCCATCAACGCCTGGCTCCAAAGAATTCTGAGGATGGGCGATCCTGGCGCGATCCAGGACGAGAAGACTCATTCGTCCTTCATCTGGCATCGAACCGAGAGAAGACCTCCGCCAGTGTCAATTCTCTCGGCTCATCCCGCATGAATCAATCCTTCCGACCTCGGAACGGACGGTAGAAATCTCAGCCCGGACGAGGGGCCGGCGTGCATCGTTCGAGGGGATCGTGGAATCCAGGGAGGCGGATTTGGCCTTGCCGATCCACGAGGCGTCGGGGGGAGTCGAACTTTCTCGGACGTTCCCGATCCCGGAGAGCGTTCCAGCGAGAACCACCCCGAGTTCATCCTGGACGATGATTCCCAGGGCAGCCCGTATGAGCGAGAGGAGCAGCCAGGACACCGTACATCATGGAGGCCGCGAAAAAATAGAGGATCACAGGCGATAGCAGGCCGGCGGCGAGGATGATTCGCAGGGATCGGTGGCCGGTAAGAGGAGAGGCCAGATAGCGATGGTCTGCGAGATCCAGGGCCTCTCGTCGGGCCGTTCGCCCAAAGAGATCCCCAAGGATGGCGTAAACCCGGAATCGATCGCCTATCAAGCCGGATTCCGCTACCTGGGGATCGGCGAAAGCAAAACTCAAAATCTCATGCCTTGCATGGCCATTTTGACGCTGATACGATCGGGAAGCTAGTGGGTCGAGTCGATCCTGTTCCGGAGGTTCGGCTATGGCAAGTCCTTTATCGAAGATTCTGCATGTCAGAGGTTTGATCGTTTTGGTCGAGTTTCCTGCCGTTGCGGGAGCAACGGTTCTCTTCTTATCTCGCCGCGGCTCCGCTACGCTGAATCTACCCCCCCCAAAAAAGCGATTGGGACCAGAAAAAATCCCTATCATCGGTGATGTTGACCGTGATTTTGTCGAACTTCGGCCTACTCTCCATCACGGCCGTTGATTGAATTTCTTTCGGAATCCGCAGACACAGACGAGCGAGGTGGATTCTCAGCACCCAGGCCGCCGGTATCGGAGCAGGTCGATCATGTTACGAATTTTACGCTTTGGTAGTATCTGCTCATCGCTGATATCCTTCACCCTGTTTGCGATGGCCGCCCTGACTTGGTTCGGGCCAGAGATTGGTATGTTCAGAGATTCGGAGCATCGACTGAAGATCGACCCCCCACGGATATTGCTCGGTGATATCAAGAGCGGCTCGGACATTCCAGTGTCGTTCATCTTATCCAACAGGTCGTCGCGCCCTATTCGCGTTCTAGGGATGGAGTGCTTTTGTACGAAATGGGGATGCATCAAGCCTTCGGGTCTTCCCGTCGCCATTCCACCCGAATCTAGGAGAGAGGTTCAGTTCATGCTCAGGGCAGGTTCGGTCCATGATTATAAGTTCGATACTTCTATTACCTTCTACCTGGATTCACCCAGAGAACCAACTCTGTCGTTAGAAATACAAGGTCGCGTTCTTGAGGGCAGGGAACCGCAGGGATCACGGTGAGCAGCCACCCTCGATTTACCCATTTTGGAAGGTCACTGATACGAGAGCAGGTGCTTCTCCGGACGGAGTGAGCGGACCATCCAGCCTATCCATCATGCGAGCATCCTCCAGTTTAGGTATTTTTTTCCCTTTTCGCTGAAGTTCATCAGGCGTCTCATCCTAAAGGGGGTCTCCACTTCGAATTCTACGAGAACGCGAATGAAAGTCCAACATGTGGTGATCTTGGCTTCAGTGACCGGATTTGTCCTGATTGGGGCATCGCTGGCTTGCACGGGAGCCGAAGAAGCGGATCTCAGAGCGAGAGTTCAAAAGGAGTTTCCTGGGGCTCTCAGGGCCTTGGAAGACCATTTCTCGGGGACAACAGGTTCCGTCAGCTATGTGATGGAGCAGGGGCTCCCAGGGGTCAAGGGGAAAACGCGTCATATGGGGACGGCGGGCAAGTTTTCGTTTGCGACAAAAAGCCCTCACTTTGCGAGAGTCATCTCAAACTCCATGAAACCGTTGGCCTCCTCAAAAAAGAAATCTGAGGGCGAGAAGGTATTGAAGTCTTCCGAATCATCAGGCCCGACCCTCGTTTATTGTTTTAATGACAATGACTCTTTCTCGTTATTAAGGAAAAGCACAGATGATGAATATATAATTACCTCATTTGAGGCGAATGTAAGTGGATCGCCTCCTTACGAATTTAAGGTTCAGATGGACGGATGGCTTTTCGAATATGTGAATGCTCCGTTTTCCCTGTCAGTGATTTATCAGCCTTTGAGTCGTATCATTTCAAAGGATGGCTTCTCGATTCAGCATATTGCCGAAGTCCGTCTGCAAGACGAGACTGTTCTGAAACTGGATGTTCGACTCAAGGAGGGTACTTGGAAGATCGCGGATGATACCAAACCGAGCCCGGAGTATGATGGCTGGATCATCGTCGCGCCGGAGAAAAAATGGGTTGTCAAGGCATACGAAATAGGCCACGGAGACAACGGCCTTCGAGGGCATGTGGATTACGTGGACAGTCAGGATGGCTATCCATTACCGGCTCGCGTCCTCGTCGAGGCGTTCGATAGACAGTCAGGGAAGCCGAAATTCAGGCACGATTTTCACTTCGACGATCTTCGTCTAGTGGATCCGCCTGATAGCGAGTTTCGGCTAACGGCTTTCGGACTTCCGGAGCTGAGGCCACCGGAGATCTCCCCATCTCGCTTTGCGAACCGAGGGGTCTTCTGGTTGTTCGGGGCGGGTGTCGCGTCGCTGTTTATTGCCGTCGTTCTAAAATATCATGCGGAACTTCTGCGCGGGAAGCCGCTCGGTTCCGCACCAAATGAGGGAGAACGCCGCTCAGGGGAGGCCGGCCCTACCTTATAAAGGTTTCCAACGAAGGCGTCTGCGAATAGGCGCTGTTTTCGAGTGAACGTCTCTCCGAATTCCTTCGTCTAAGCCCATGCCTTATTTCATAGGGTGCTGTTTAAGGAATAGGCCGAGGATAACTTCCCGGTCTCGGTTCGAGTATGATAGCCGGCCTCGGGCCAGGTCGGGATCATCAGGGAGGGCCGAATGGACGCCTACACACCGGAAGTCGAAGCGAAGATGAAGCGGCTGTTCGACT
>DAIDKV010000209.1 GCA_027449865.1 Planctomycetales bacterium | reverse complement strand
GCGCCGCGGGAGGATGCCGAGCGGCTCTTGCGATCGTTCCTGAAGGAGGCCTATCGCCGGCCGGTCGCCGAGGCCGACGTGCGGCGGTTCCTCCGGTTGTTCGACGATCAATTCCGGCAGGGCTTGGGCTTCACCCGGTCGTTGCTCTCGGCCTACACGGCCGTCCTGGCGTCGCCGGGCTTCGTGTTCGTCGACGAGGAGCCGGGCCGGCTCGACGGATACGCCCTGGCCACGAGGCTCTCCTTGTTCCTGTGGAACTCGATCCCCGACAGCACGCTCCGGTCCCTGGCCGACCGCGGCGAGCTGACCCGGCCCGACGTCCTGCACGCCCAGGTCGAGCGCATGCTCGACGATCCGAAGGCGCGCCGCTTCGTCGAGGCGTTCACCGACTACTGGCTCGACCTGCGGAAGATCGACGACACGTCGCCGTCCACCACGCTCTACAACGATTACGAGCTCGACGACCCGCTGAAGCTGGCCGCGGTGGAGGAGACGCGGCTCTTCTTCGCCGAGCTCCTGCACGCCGACTTGCCGGCGCGGAACATCGTCGATTCGGACTTCACGTTCCTGAACGAGCGGCTGGCCAACCATTACGGTATCGCTGGCGTCCCCGGCGTCCGTTTCCGCAAGGTGAAGCTGCCGGCCGACAGCCTCCGCGGCGGGGTGATGACGCAGGCCAGCGTCCTGAAGGTGACGGCCAACGGCACGACGACCTCGCCGGTGCTGCGCGGGCACTGGATCACCGAGCGGATTCTGGGACTGGAGACGCCGCCCCCGCCGCCGACGGTCAAGGCCGTCGAGCCCGATATCCGCGGCGCGGTGACGATCCGCCAGCAACTGGAGAAGCACCGCGCCGACGCGAGCTGCGCCTCCTGCCACAGCAAGATGGACCCGCCAGGCTTCGCGCTGGAGGGCTTCGACGTGATGGGCGGCTACCGCGAGCGCTACCGTGCGGTCTCCGAGAAGGTCCCCCCGGTCAAGGGCTTCGGCCTGAACGGCCAGGCGTTGACGTTCCATTACGCGCTGCCGGTCGATTCGGCCGGCGCGTTGCCCGACGGCCGGCCGTTCCGTGACGTGCGCGAGCTCAAGAGGCTGCTGGTCGAGGAGGAACGGTCGATCGCGCGCAACCTGGCCCGGCAGTTGACGGTCTTCGCCACCGGCGCGCCGGTCCGGTTCTCCGATCGGGGGGACATCGAGAAGATCCTCGACATGGCGAAGGCGAGTGGGTACGGCGTCCGCGGCATCGTCCACGCGATCGTGCAGAGCGACCTCTTCCGCAACAAGTAGGGACCCCCGGCGATGAACCCGCGAACCGGAACAGAACCCACGGCTCCCTTCGCGTCGCGACGGCGGCCGATCTCGCGGCGGCGGCTCCTCCGCGGCTCGGCCGTGGCGATGGCGCTGCCGCTGCTGGAATCGATGACGGCCCCGTTCGCGCGGTCGGCCGCCGGTCCGGTGCCGCGGCGGATGTTTTGCATCTGCAACAACCTCGGTGTGCTCCCGAGGCCGTTCTTCCCCGAGGATGCCGGCCGCGATTACACCCCCTCGCCGTACCTGAAGCTCCTCGAGAAGCACCGCGCCGACTACACCGTGTTCAGCGGCGTCTCGCACCCCTTCGTGGACGGCGGACACCCGTCGGACATCGCTTTCCTGACCGCGGCCCCGCACCCAGCCAGCAGTTCGTTCCGGAACTCGATCTCGCTCGACCAACTCGTGGCCGAACGGATCGGCGTCTTGACGCGGTTCCCGTCGCTCACCCTGGCGGTCAACGGCGGCCGCAGCCTGTCGTGGACCCGCACGGGCGTCGCGATCCCACCGGAGGGCCGGGCGTCCGGGGTATTCCAGCAGCTCTTCCTGCAAGGGACGCCCGCGGAGATCGAGCGGCAAATCCGCGCGCTCGACACGGGGCGGAGCATCCTGGACGTGGTCTCCGAGCAGGCCCGGGAACTCCGGCGGGACATCGGCACCCGGGACCGGGACCGGCTCGACCAGTATTATTCCGGCGTCCGAGACCTGGAGCACCGCCTCCAGGAGTCGCGCGGTTGGGCCAGCAGGCCGAAGCCGAAGGTCAAGGCCAGCCCACCGACCGACCCGACCAGCCCGGCGCAGTACATGGCCAAGGTGCAGATCATGTATGACCTGGCGCGCCTGGCCTTCGAGACGGATTCGACCCGCGCGATCACGCTGATGCTCAACAGCGTTGGCACCCCGGTCGTGCAGATCGCCGGGGCGACGATCACCGACAGTTATCACAACCTGTCGCACCACGGAATGGCCGAGGAGAAGCTCGCGCAGCTCAAGGTGATCGACGAGTGGCAAATGAGGCTGCTCGCCGGACTGCTCGGGGGCCTGAAGTCCGTCCGCGAAGGCAGCGCGACGCTGCTCGACCGCACGATGGTCCTCTACGGCTCCAACCTCGGCGACGCCAACGCGCACTCGACGACGAACCTGCCGGCGCTCCTCGCCGGCGGCGGCTTCCGGCATGGCCAGCACCTGGCCTTCGACCGCGGCCGCAACGAGCCGCTGCCGAAACTGTTCGTGTCGATGCTCCAGCGGATGGGGATCGAGGAGTCCGGCTTCGGTCCCTCGACGGGCACGATGCGCGGCCTGGAGATGGTATAAGATGATGCACTTTCGAGCGATCGTCCTGGCGGCCCTCGGCGCGGTCACCGTCGCGGCGCCCGCCGACGGCCCGGTGATCATCACTTTCGACCAGGTCGAGACCGGCAAGCCGTTGGCAAGCTACACCGACCGGGGCGTCGTGTTCGCCCTTTCGCACCCGCCGGCCCGGAGCAAGGCGACCGGGAGGGTGATGTTCTTCCCACATCTGAAGACGCCGCGGAAGGGCATCCTGAACGCGATGGCGAACGAGTCGATCCCGGTCGAGGTCCGCTTCCCAAAGCCGGCGGCGAGCGTGACCCTCACGCTCTGGGGCTCGATCGGCTCCGCAGCGATCGTCGAGGCCTGCGACGCGGGCGGGAAGGTCGTGGACCGGGCGTCCAGGGACGTGGTGCCGGCGCGGACCGGGCCGGAGCAGCCGATCCCCAGCTTCGAGCTGACGGTGCAGGCCCCGGCGATCGCATTCGTCCGCTTCTCGGGCGCGCCGCCGGGTGGCTACCTGGTGTGCGACGAGGTGCGGCTCACGCTACCGGCCGTCGTCGCGAGATGAGCGGGCCGGAGACACCCGGCCGCCCTGGTGGGCCGCCCAGTCCCCGCCGGCGTCCGGCTCGACACGGTTGGGATCCAGTCCCACTTCCAGCCGGACGATCCCGAGGCGCCGGACCGTCTGGACCGGGCGATCGCCGCCCATGCGGCCGAGGGCGTGAAGGTCGCGATCACCGAGCTGGAAGTGGACGTCCTGCCGCGCCGCACCCGCGTCGCCGGCGTCCTGGCCCGCGAGCGGACCGGGGCCTACCCCTATTGGAACGGCCTGCCGCCCGAGGTGGCCGAGGCCCACGCCCGCGATTGCGACCGGGTCCTCGATCTGCCCGCCCACACCCGGGCCTGTCCGGCCTGCTCCGGCCCGATGTGGTCGGCCGCCTCGGCCCGGCGGAACGTCGTCACCCTGGAGGGGATCGTGCAGTTCCGGCTCCAGATCCGTAGCTGCCGAAATCCCGATTGTCCCCGACATCGCGCCGGTCTCCGCCCCGAGCAGGCGGGCCGATTCGCCTTGCCGCTGCATGAGTTCGGCCTCGATGTCATCGCCGCGGTCGGCCGGCTCCGCCACGCCGAGCACCGTAGCGTCCCTGAGCTCCACGCCGATGGACCGGACCTGATGCTCCGTGGCCAGATCAGCGATCGTCCTGTCCTGCTTGACGGCCCAGGGCGACCTTGGCCTTGAACGCCGCCGAGTGCCGCTTGCGAATCGGACCCAAGTCGTGCCCTCGTGGTAGTGATCATCGAAAGTGGTTCTTCCGCATTCTCGATGACGAGGGTACCCGAGAGCCTACAGGGCTTCCCTTGTCGGCCGCGTTATGCGGCCCGTAGGACTCGTGCCCGCAACAACACGAAGCCCGCCCTGCCAAACATCTGCCGCTTGATCGCCTTCAGCCGGTTCACGTGCCCTTCCACAGGGCCATTGCTCCAGCGCTCGCTCACCGCACCGGTCA
>DAIDKV010000208.1 GCA_027449865.1 Planctomycetales bacterium | reverse complement strand
GAGCCGGCTCCTACATGGGTCATCGTAAGCAGGCGATAGAACGGGGAAGCCATCCGATTCGTCGGACGGTCGAACCGGAAAGCTCCCCGCTTCCTTTAGCGGGGAGTTGCTTGCAAGGCCGGCCCCGCGGCGGCCGGCCGTCACTTCGAGGATGTTGCGAAGGATCAACGATCGGTATTGCCTTGTTTGACGTCGTGTGTCGAGCCGTGATAGGCTCGAGAGACGCGGCCACGGGTTGGGGATACGTTTGGATGGCGAATGGGGCCATCGTTTGCTCGACGGCGGAATGAAAGGGGAGCGATGACGGCGGAAACGACCACGCCTGAGCCGAGGAAGAGCCGTGTTGCAGGTGCGCGTGTCGAGTGGCTTGATGCGTTACGAGGATTGGCCGCGTTCACGGTCCTCCTGGGACATGGCGGCTGCATGCTCTGGACGACCATGGATGGTTTCTACTCTCGAACACTCCACGTGGGTCACGTTGCGGTCATTTCCTTCTTCGCGATCAGCGGTTACGTCATTCCGATGTCGATGGAGCGGTCGCCCTCGCTACAGGTATTCTGGATCCGTCGGTTCTGGCGGCTCTATCCCGCATACGGGGTCACGCTGGTGATGGCGGTTGGCCTGGTGGCTGCGGGGCGTAGTGTTCCAAATCAGGGTGAGCCGAGTCTATTGATGCTGCCGCTCGACCTCGCCATGATTCGGGGGTCTGTGAGTGCGCCGATCGTTGCGGGCGCCTGGACGCTCTGGGTCGAGATGGTGTTCTATGGTCTGGTGTCGTTGATGTGGATTTCGGGGTTAAACAAGAGGCCGGCCGCTGTCGCCTGGAGCTTGATGTTCCTTTCGTTTGGGCTCCGGCGTTATGCGCCGGGACTGAACTTGCTTACTGGCGGGTACCATTCCTGGGAACTTCTCCTCTACCTTGCCATCATGTCGGTTGGGACGTGCCTTCACCGCCTGGACCGAGGCGAGCTTCGACCCGTGTACGCCTATGGGACGCTGGCGGGTCTACTATTGCTCCTGGCCCGAATTGTCCAGGTGTCCGCGTTTGATCCCTATGCGCCGGCACGTTATGTCGGCGACATCCGATGGGAGTTTGACGCCTCTCTTACCGGCGATCCCCATGCGCCCGCACGTCTGATGGGGGTCGTTGTGTTCCTTCTTGCCAGGCAGTTGTGTCACGTGGAGATTCCTCGACTGTTCCTGTGGCTCGGGCGGATCAGTTACTCGCTGTATCTTGTTCATCCCGTGGTGATCGCCGGGATTGGCCCCGTCGGACCTCGGCCACTGACGCTGCTGGTCTGGGTGGCTGTGAGCCTGGTGGTGGCGGCTCTCTCGTATCGCTTCATCGAGGCACCGGCCGAACGCCTTGGGCGCTCGCTGACCTCCTCCAGCCGCGTCCGGCCGGCCGGGGCTCCGACGTCGGCGTCGCTCGCGGTGGAGGCCGGATAACGGCTGTCACGCGGGCCGTGGTCGCGGGGGCCTTCGGGCCGATTTCGGTCGGTCGGTAGTCTTGTTGCCAAGGATCAACGACCGGTAGTGCCTTGTTTGACGTCGTGTGTCGAGCCGTGATAGGTTTGAAGGACGTGGTCACGGTGGAGATGTTGTGGCTGGATCTGTCGTCTGTGGCGGGATGGGGATCGGTTTGGATGGCGAATGGGGCCATTGTTTGCTGGACGGCGGAACGAAAGGGGAGCGATGACGGCGGAAACGACCACGAACGCGAACTTGCCCAACCGCGTCGCCCGCGGACGGATTGAGTGGCTTGACGCGCTTCGCGGTTTGGCGGCCTTCACGGTCCTGATGAGTCATGGCAGCCGCTCGCTCTGGGGGAGTGTGGATCGTTTTTTCGCGACCACGGTGCCGTTGGATCACGCCGCCGTCATCGCCTTCTTCGCGATCAGCGGGTATATCATCCCGGTCTCGATCGAGCGATCGTCCTCGCTCCGAGTCTTCTGGATTCGGAGGTTCTGGCGGCTTTATCCTAGCTACTGGTTCACCCTGGCCATGACGCTGGGACTGATTGTCCTTCGGCCGGAAACGCATGGCGAGAACGCGCCGGGGCTCTCCCTGCTGCCGTTGGATGTCTTGATGGTCCGGGGGGCGTTGGGCTTTCCGATCGTCCCCGTCGCCTGGACGCTCTGGGTCGAGCTGGTGTTTTATGGGTTGGCCTCCTTGCTCTGGCTCGCGGGGCTTCATCGAAGGCCGGCCACGGTTGCCTGGGTCTTGATGTTCCTCTCGTATGGAGTGCGTCGTTACGCCCCGGAATGGAACTGGCTCTCCGGTTGGTGTCATACCTGGGATCTCTTGCTTTTCCTCGCGATCATGTCGGTTGGGACCTGCCTTTATCGCCTGGACCGGGGTGAGCTTCGTCCCCTGGCCGCGTATGGGGCACTGGCCGGCCTTTTGCTGTACCTGGTGCGATTCTTCGTCGCGACCAGGGGCCAGTACTTCTCGGGCGCGCTTCTGCTGGGCTTTCTCGCGTTCCTTATTGCCCGGCAGTTGCGTAACGTGGAGATCCCTCGATTGTTCCTGTGGCTCGGGCGGATCAGTTACTCGCTGTATCTTGTTCATCCCGTGGTGATGGCCGGGATTGGAGCCGTCGGACCTCGGCCGGTGACGCTGCTGATCTGGGTGGCTGTGAGCCTGGTGATGGCGGCTCTCTCGTATCGCTTCATCGAGGCACCGGCCGAGCGTTTCGGACGCTATTTGACCTCCTCCAAGCCGGTCGAGTCTCCATCGGCCCAGGCCCTCGCGGTGGAGGCCGGATAACGGCTGGCGGCTGAGACCGATCGGATGGGCAGGGCAGGGCAGGGCGGGGTCACTTCGGGTGCAGGTCGGTTCGCCAGAAGGAAAGCTCGGTCGTTCCGTCGGGGCGGGCGAGGATCGCGGCGAGAGTTCGGCCCTCGTCGAGGTATTGAAGATGGCCCGGGACGCCGGGCAGCGGGCCCAGGGTCAGGATCTCCTCGCCCGTCGCCATGTCCCAGATGTGGACGGACTGGTCCTCGCAGCCGCCCGCGAGCGTTCGGCCAATCGGGTCGAAGGCCAGGCTCCACGCTCGCGCCGTGGAGTGGATCGGAACCGGGATCACCGCGAGCCGCTCCGTCTCCCGGAGCACGATCTCGTGCCGGCCCGGCTCCGAGAGGTGGTCGCGATGGGCCAGCCAGCGGCCGTCGGGCGAGAAGGCCAGGCGGACCGGGTTGAATGACCTCCCCGAGGGCGAGGAAACCCTCCCCGCCACGCCCGGTTCCCAGAGGATCGGCGGGCGCCAGCCATGCGGGACGATCGCGACGCGTCGGCCGTCCGGGAAGAGGTACGCATCGCCATAAGGGCCCGTCCGCTCGTCGATCCGACGCGCCGAGGGGATCTCCCAGTATTCCAGCCGCCAGGTCGTCGGGTGGACGATGAGGGCCCGGCGTCCGCTCGCGTCGAGCCTCAAGTTCAAGGGGATGGGCTCGGTCGTCCCTGGGGCGGGGCCGGTGAGGAACGAGGCACGCTCGCCGGACCAGGCCCAGACGCCGCCGTCGGCGCCGGCGAGGAGGAGGGTTCGCAGGTCGTCGGCGATGACGGCCTGGATGGGCGGTCGAGGCAAGGGGTGGCCGGCGGAGGGGAGGGCGAGCAGGTCTCGCGACTCGAGGAGGCGGCCGTCGATCGTGGCACGGATCGTCCACTGGCCGGTTGGGTCGATCGCGGCGAACCGTTGGCCGTCGCCGGAGAGCCGGATCGCGGCGAAGGTGCCGGGGAGGGTGAGCGACTGGCGGTCGAGGGGCGGCCGGGCGTCCCAGAGCTTGACTGTTCCGTCGGTGCTGGCCGAGGCGAGCGTCTGGCCGTCGGGCGAGAGGGAGAGGCCCCAGACCTTGCCCGTGTGTCCTTGACGGGTCCAGCGGAGCTTGCCGGTGGAGGTGTCCCAGGCTCGGATCAGACCGTCCTCGCCGGCGGAGAAGACCGTCTGATCGTCGGCGGAGAAGGCGGCGGCGAAGACGCCGTCGAGATGGCTGTCCAGCTCGCGGCGGACCGTCAGGCTGGGGAGGTTCAGCAGCACGACGCGACGGTTCGTCACGGCGAGGCAATGGCCGTCGTGCGAGAACGCCGCTCCCTGAAAGAGGGTGCCCGGCTCGACCCGCTCGGCGACCATGGTCCGGCGGGCGAAGTCCCAGAGGCGGACGCTTCCGCTGCCGATCGTCGCGAGGAAGCGGCCGTCGGGGGAGAAGGTGGCGGCCTCGAAGTCGGTGGGATGGGCGTCGAGGCGGGTCATTTCGGCGCACTGGTGGAGGTTCCAGATGGCGATCTGGCCGTCCTTGCGTCCGCCGGTGAGGAGGTTCCGGCCATCCGGCGAGAAGCGAGCGATGACGGCGTCGCCGCGATGGGCGGGCCGCTTCAGCCGGGGGCGGCCGGTGGCGAGATCCCAGAGGCGGAACGAGCCCTCGTCGCCGACGGTGGCCAGCGATCGGCCGTCGGGGGAGAAGGTCGCGGCGTTGGCCTCCTGGCGATCGGCGCGGAAGGCGAGGAGCGTCCGCCAGGTGCCGGTCTCCCAGACGCGGACGGTTCCGTCCTGGCTCGCGGCGGCGAGGCGGTCGCCGGAGGGTGAGAACTCGACCGAGTAGACCGCCCGGCTGAAGCCCCGAAGGGTCTGACGCGACTGGTCCGACAGCCGCCGGAGGTATCGCCAGGAGAACTCGCGAAGGTCGGTCTCGCCGGACCGGGGACGGTTGCGGTCGAGGATCGCGAGGGCTTCGCGCACGTTGTGCTCGTGGAGCCGCTCCCGGGCGAGGCGAAGATCGGCGTCGTATCGGGTCCGACGCGCCGACAAGCGGACCTGCCGGGCTTCCTCGTCGCGATGCTGGGCCAGCTCGACGGCCTTTTGAACCCGGTCCTCGTACCAGAACACGCCCGAGACGATCGCCCCAACGATCGCCAGGAGGGCCAGCACCAGGCGGTGCCGCCGCCAGACCCTTCGAACGCGGTTCCACCGGGCACCCGACCGGGCGAGGGTCGGCAGGCCGTCGAGGTGGCGCTGGAGGTCGTCGCGAAGGAGGCCGGCGGTCGCGTAGCGGCGGGCCGGGTCTTTTTCCAGGCACTTCAGGCAAACGGCTTCGAGGTCGCGCGGGATCTCGGGCCGGATCGACCGGGGTGGGACGACGTCGTCGGCGGCGCCACGGCGAGGCGGGCGACCGCAGAGCATGGAGTAAAGGACGGCGCCCAGTCCATAGACGTCGGCGGCGGGCCCGACGCGATGTCCCCCGGCCTGCTCGGGGGCCATGTAAGGGACGGTACCGGCGGCGGCGAAGCTGGCGGTGACGTCGTCGGCGGCCTGGTCGAGGAGGCGGGCGAGGCCGAAGTCGACGATCCGGGGCAAGAGGGCTTCGGCGTCGTCGGTGTCGTCGTCGGAGGGATGGCGTGCCAGCAGGACGTTCGAGGGCTTCAGGTCGCGATGAAGGACGCCCCGCTGGTGGGCGTGGGCGATGGCGTCGGCCAGCCTGGCGGCGATCCTGGCGGCGGTTCTCGGGGCGACGGGCGCCTTTCGCTCGCGGAGCCAGGCGGCGAGGTCGGGCCCCTCGCAATAGGCCGAGGCCATGTAGCAGACGCCATGCCGCTCGCCGGCCTCATACAGCGGAGCGATCCCCGGATGATCGAGCGCGGCGACGGCCCGGGCCTCGCGAAGGAACCGCTCGCGAACCGGGGCGTCGAGGAGCCACTCCGGTCGCGGAACCTTCAACGCGACCAGACGACCCAGGTCCGGATCGATCGCCAGGAAGACCACGCCAAACCCACCCCGGCCCAGCTCGCGGACGATCCGGAACCGCCCGAACCGGGGCGGTTCGGCCGTGGAGGCCTGGCTCGCGCTGGCCGGCGTCGGGGTCGAGGGATCGGGGAGGGTGTCCAGGCTGCTGGGCCAGAGGCGTTCGAGCAGGCGAAGCCCCTCGCTGGCGGAGCGGAGCCGATCGACCAGATCGAGATCGGTGGGTGAGGGATCGAGCGGCTGGTCGAGGTCGAGGTCGGAGAGGGGGTCACTCTCGGGTCGGGGGCTGGGTTCCATGGAGAGGGACCTCGCGCGACTTCGGGACGGTTCGGCCCGCTGGGGTCAAGGGGCCGGCGCCTGGCCCGAGGTGAACTCGCGATGAAGCTGGTCAAGGCTTCGAAGCCAGAGCTTGCGAGCGGCGACGTCGGAGCAGCCGAGGCGTCGGCCGATCTCGTCGAAGGGGAGTCCGTCGCGGTGCCGCCAGAGGACGGCCGCTCGCATCCGATCGGGGAGCCGATCGAGGGCCGATCGAATCCGGGCCTCCTGCTCGCGACGGGAGGCCAGGCCGCCGGGCGAGGGCTGATCGATGGCGAGGGATTCGGCGATGGCCTGGCGGTCCAGCTCGGCGTCGAGGGAGAGCTCGCGGGCCAGCTTGCGTTTGAGCGTGCCCGAGTAACGCCGGGCCGCCCGAGCCACCCGGTTGAGCAGCAACCGACGCAGCCACGACCGCAATTCCGAGGGCGACCG
Organism: Planctomycetales bacterium; assembly: GCA_027449865.1. GTDB lineage: Bacteria > Planctomycetota > Planctomycetia > Isosphaerales > Isosphaeraceae > JAKAUH01. Next base: position 42,606 of record DAIDKV010000208.1, on the reverse strand, counting down.
ATCGCCGAGGCGAATCTGGCCCGAGGCTCGATGAGCGGCCAGCATCGCCTCCTGAACGAGGTCGCTGGCGGCTTCCTTGACCTTCAGCGCGGGCGACATCGACCGATCGGCGACCAGCAGGAGGTAATCGCGATGGGCGGCCATCGCACGCTCGATCGCCTCGGCGTCTCGGACGCTCTCCATCCCTCGCCTCGCTTTCGCCGATCTCGCTTGCCGGCCCGAACGGGGGGCGATCGCCCTGGAGGATCAGAGACCTGAGGTTTCGACTTCCATCGACGGCGGACAGGTTTCCTCAATCTAGCCGACCGCTCACCGATCTTCAAGCGTCCGAAACCATTCGGATGTCATCGCGTCGGAAAAAAACCACGAGAGCCGTTCGGATCGGCGGCGAAAAGGAACTGAGTGAAGGGAGGGGCCTGGCGCGAGGGGCTGAGGCCCGGGGTCCGCCGACGGATCGTTCGAGGTCTGGGAATCCACCGGGAGAGTCGCATCATGAGAGCCACGCGAGCGAGGCGGCCGGTCGTGCGGACGCTGGAGCCTCGGACGATGCTGGACGCCTCGGCCCCCGCCGCGATCGGGGTGATGGGCGACAGCTTCTCGAACGCCGCTCGATACTCGGGGATCAACCCGAGCTGGGTTCAGCAGCTGGTCGACGCCCGAGGGCTGAACTTCGGTGCTCCGAACCCTCCGGGAACGCACGCCTACGCCTACGATATGCCCTCGCAGATCGGTGGCAACTTCGAGGCGTATCACGCGGCGAACTTGCAGGCTCCCGCCCTGGTGCGGGACATCCAGGCCGGTGCCCCGATCCAGGCCGGCGTGCTGGAGGTCGGGGCCCACGACCTCGGGCCGATCGGGCCGACGGTCCAGATGACCGACGCGAACGGGAATCCCGTCGTCGCCAATGGCTACAACGACAACAACGGAAATCCGATCACGGATACCTATCTCAGCATCTACAACGGGCAGCTCAGCGGGACAAACCTTCAGGATTACATCGACCGGACGCTCGGCCAGATCATGCAGGCGGCCGGTGCCCTGCAACAGGCGGGTGCGAACATGGTCGTCGCCAATATCCCCGACTTCGGCGATACCCCGTTCCTTCAGGAGGACGTCCCCGCGACGTCCGACCCCTCGAAGCGGGCGATTGTGACCGCCGCGATTGACTCGGCGAACGTCCAGTTGCAGGCCCTGACCGACGCCGCCGGGCTCCCGCTGCTCGACTTCAAGAGCCTGGTGGACTGGACCACGGCGGCCCAGGTCTTCGACGGCGTGACGGTCAACCCGGGCGTCGGCAACGCGACGGGCAACCCGCCCGCGATGTACGAAGACAGCCAGCACCCCGGCGGAATCCCCTCGGGTCTGTTCGCCAACATGGTCGTGCAGGCCCTCGACGGGTCGTACGGGTACAACATCAGCCCGATGACGGACCAGGAGATCCTCGCCGCGAGCGGAGTCACGCCGCCCGCCGGACCACCCTCGTACTTCAACGTCAGCCCGTTCGTGCATCAGGTCGATCACGTGGCGCCGGTGTCGACGCTGGTGAACCTGCCCGCCCCGACCGGAGCCAACGGCTGGTCGACCGGACCGGTCACCGTGACGCTGAGCGCCTCGGATAACTGGTTTGGCTCAGGCGTGGCGAGCGTCCAGTACAGCACCGACGGCGGGACGACCTGGCAAGACGCGAGGCCGACGGGCGTTCTCGCCAACCCGAATGCCCCTTACGGCGCCGATGGCGCGCCTGAGTATGCCTTCACGCTCTCGGCCGATGGGGTCTACAGCGTCCTGGCGCGGGCGACCGACGCCGCGGGGAACCAGGAGGTTCCGCTCGCCTTGCCGACGATCCGGATCGACCAGACGCCGCCGACCTCGGCTCCCTCGGCCGATCCATCGAGCCTCTGGCCGCCCGACGGCCGGACAGTGATGGTCACCGTCACGGGGAGGATCACCGACAATCTCTCGGGCGTGGACCTGGGAGGAGCCTCCTACACGGTCGACGATTCGGAGGGAGTCGTTCACGAGGGTGGGCCGGTCGCTCTCTCGGCCGACGGCTCTTATGCGTTCGAGGTGCCGCTCGCGGCCCGACGCGACGGCGAGGATCGCGCCGGTCGCGTGTACACGATCACGATTTCCCGTCGCGACCTGGCCGGGAACCTCGGAAGCTGGTCGGTGACGGTCACTGTCCCGCACGATCATTCCAGGTCGATCGCCTGGCCGAACCAGGGACGATCGCCGAGGTCGGCCGCGTGGGAGCCCGAGGCGATCGGCGTCTTGCCGACCGACGGCGATCCCCTGGGCAAAAGACGAACGGGCGAGTAAGGCTCGATGGGTCGAGACCATGTCTTCCGAAACGAGAACCGGCCCGCCTCGTCGCGATCGACGGAGCGGGCCGGTTGGTGGTTTCGGGAACTTCGGGCGACGCGGAGGGCCGGGGGATCACTCCTTGCGGGAGCCGGCCGGGACCTCGTCTCGGTATCGGGCGAAGGCTGGACCCTTCTCGGCGAGGGCATCGAGCGCCTCGGGCCGGATGCGGACCTCGGCGTCCAGGTGGGCCTTGAAGCCGGTCCCCGCCGGGACCAGGTGCCCAAGGATCACGTTCTCCTTCAGGCCGACGAGGTAGTCGACCTTGCCGGCGAGAGCGGCCTCGGTGAGGACCTTGGTCGTTTCCTGGAAGCTCGCCGCGGAGATGAAGCTCTCCGACTGAACGGCCGCCTTCGTGATTCCCAGGAGCTGCGTGCTGGCCGAGGCCGGCTTGGGTCGAATCCATTCGGCCTTGCGCTGACCCTCCGACTCAGCGCGGAGGTTTTCCTGTTCGAAGACCTCGCGGGGGATGATCTCGCCGACGCGGAACTCGGTCTGGCCGGCGTCCTTGATTTTGACGCCGCCCATCAGTTCGAGGTTGGTCCGGCGGAACTCGAACTTGTCGATGACCGAGCCAGGCAGGAGGTTGGTGTCGCCGACGCTGTCGACGCGGACCTTCCGGAGCATCTGGGCGACGATGATCTCCAGGTGCTTGTCGTCGATTTCGACGCGCTGCGATCGGTAGACGTTCTGGATCTCGCGGAGCAGGTAGCGCTGGACGGCCTCCTCGCCGGAGATCCGGAGGATGTCGTGGGGGACGAGCGGCCCCTCGACGAGTGGGTCGCCGGCGCGAACGCGGTCGCCGCCGTGGACGCGGAGGTACTTGCCGTGCGGGACGAGGTGCTCGCGTTCGATCCCGCTTTCGTTGCGGACGATGATCGTGCGTTTGCCTCGGCGTTTTTCTTCGAGGATTTCGACACGGCCGTCGATCTCGGCGATGACGGCGGGTTCCTTCGGGCGTCGGGCCTCGAAGAGCTCGGTGACTCGGGGAAGTCCGCCGGTGATGTCCTGGGTGCCGCCGACCTCGCGCGGGGTCTTGGCGAGGAGGGTGCCGGCGGAGATCGTCTGGCCGTCGTTGACCTCGATGCTCGCCCGCTCGGGGATGTACTTGTAGTCGAGGGTTTTGCCCTCGGCGTCGACGATGATGATCTGGGGGTGCAAGTCGCCCTTGTGCTCGATGATCGTCCGTCGGACGTGTCCCGAGGGGTCGATCTCGACCTTCATGGTCTCGTTTTCGACGATGTCGTCGAACTTCACCTGGCCGCCGACCTCGGCGAGGATGGGGATGTTGTGGGGGTCCCACTCGACGAGCATCTGGCCGCGGGTGACCTGGGCGCCGTCGTCGACGAGGATGGTGGCGCCGTCGGGGACGTCGAACTTGTCGATTTCGCGTCCCTTGGCGTCGAGGATCTGGATTTCGCCGTTGCGGGAGAGGGCGATGATCTTGCCCTCGTCGTTGGTGACGATGTTGAGGCCGACGAACTTGATCTTGCCGTCGCGCTTGGCCTTGACGTCCTTCTCCTCGACGGCCCGGGTGGCGACGCCGCCGATGTGGAAGGTCCGCATGGTGAGCTGGGTGCCGGGCTCGCCGATGGACTGAGCGGCGATGATACCGACGGCCATGCCGGACTCGACGAGCTGGCCGGTGGCCAGGTCCATGCCGTAGCATCGCCGGCAGACGCCGAGCGAGGCCTCGCAGGTGAGCGGGCTTCGGACCTGGATCTTCTCGATCTGCATGTCCTCGAGCTTCCTGGCCGCGGCCAGGCTGATCATCTCGTTTTCCTTGACGACGACCTCGTCGGAGATGGGGTCGACGATGTTGACCCGGCTGACGCGGCCGCGGATGGACTGGACGAGGGTGACCTCGACCTTCTCGCCCTTGTAGATGACGCCCTTGGTGATCCCCTGCGAGGTCCCGCAGTCTTCCATGGTGATCACGACGTTCTGGGCGACATCGGCGAGCTTTCGGGTGAGGTAGCCCGAGTCGGCCGTCTTGAGTGCGGTGTCGGCCAGACCCTTTCGGGCGCCGTGGGTGGAGGAGAAGTACTCAAGGACGCTGAGGCCCTCGCGGAAGTTGGCCTTGATCGGCGTCTCGATGATTTTGCCGGAGGGCTTGGCCATCAGGCCTCGCATACCGGCGAGCTGCCGGATCTGCTCGACGCCGCCTCGGGCGCCCGACTCGGCCATGAGGAAGATCGGGTTGAGGTAGATCTGGCCCTCGCGGACGTCGTTGCGGAGGGCTTCCATCATCTCGGCCGTGATCCGCTCTCGGGCGTGGGTCCAGGCGTCGAGGACCTTGTTATAGCGCTCCTGGTCGGTGATGATCCCGCGGTTGTAGAACTTGTTCTGCTTGGCGACTTCCTTTTCGGCCTCGGCGATGATGGTGTCCTTGGAGCGGGGCGTCTTGAGGTCGTCGGTTCCGAACGAGAGGCCCGAGCGGGTGGACTCGCGGAAGCCGAGGTCCTTCATCCGGTCGAGCAGGGCGATGGTTTCTCGACGGCCGAGGAGCTGGTAGCAATCGGCGATGATGCTCTGGAGCTGCTTCTGGCCGAGTGTCAGGTTGTAGAACGGCATCTTGGGGTGCAGGATGTCGTTGAACATGACGCGGCCGACGGTGGTGGTCACGATCATTCCGGGCGAGAATTCCTTCTCGCCGTCTCCCTTGAGCCGCTTGTGGGCGGGGAGGCGGAGCTTGATCAGGGCGTGGAGGTGGGCCTTCCCCTGGCTCTGGGCGAGGAAGACCTCGTTGGGGGTGGCGAAGATCATTCCATCGCCGACCGCGTTGGTTCGGGAGATGGTCAGATAGTACGACCCCATGACGATGTCCTGGGTCGGGCTGATGATCGGGCTGCCGTTGGCCGGGCTGAAGATGTTGTTGGTGGACATCATCAGCGTCATGGCCTCGACCTGGGCCTCGATGGAGAGGGGCAGGTGGACGGCCATCTGGTCGCCGTCGAAGTCGGCGTTGAAGCCCTTGCAGACCAGCGGGTGGATTCGGATCGCGTTCCCCTCGACGAGGACCGGCTCGAACGCCTGGATGCCCATTCGGTGGAGGGTCGGGGCCCGGTTCAGGAGGACCGGGTGGTTGCGGATGACCTCTTCGAGGATGTCCCAGACCTCTTCACTGCGCCGTTCGAGCATCTTCTTGGCCGACTTGATGGTGTCGGCGTGGCCGAGCTCCTTGAGGCGACGGATGATGAAGGGCTGGAAGAGTTCCAGCGCGATTTTCTTGGGAAGGCCGCACTGGTGGAGCTTGAGGTCGGGTCCGACGACGATCACCGAGCGCGCGGAGTAGTCGACGCGCTTGCCCAGGAGGTTTTCGCGGAACCGGCCCTGTTTCCCCTTGATCATGTCGGTGAGCGACTTGAGGGGGCGGTTCGAGCTGCCGAGGACGGGCCGCTTGCACCGGTTATTGTCGAAGAGGGCGTCGACGGCCTGCTGGAGCATCCGTTTTTCGTTCCGGATGATGACCTCCGGCGCGTTGAGGTCGACCAGCTTCTTGAGGCGGTTGTTCCGGTTGATGATTCGGCGGTAGAGGTCGTTGAGGTCGCTGGTGGCGAAGTTTCCGGAGTCGAGCAGGACGAGCGGGCGGAGGTCGGGCGGGATCACCGGGATGCATTCGAGGACCATCCACTCGGGGCGGTTATCGCTGTCGCGAAGAGCCTCGACGACCTTGAGGCGTTTGGTGAGGTCCTTGACCTTCTGCTTGCTGGAGGTGTCGACGAGCTGCTGGCGAAGCTCCTTGGAGAGGGCCACAAGGTCCAGCCGCATGAGGAGCTTGCGGATGGCCTCGGCGCCCATGTCGGCCTGGAAGGTCTCGCCGTATTGTTCCTTGGCCTTCCGGAATTCATCCTCGGTGAGGAGCATGCGCTCCTTGAGCGGGGTGTCGCCGGGGTCGACGACGACGTAATCCTGGAAGTAGATGATGCGTTCGAGGCTGGTCGTCCGCATGTCGAGCAGGGTTCCGAGGCGGCTGGGCATCGCCTTGAAGAACCAGATGTGGACGACGGGGGCGGCGAGCTCGATGTGGCCCATCCGCTTGCGGCGGACCCGGGAGTGGGTCACCTTGACACCGCACCGGTCGCAGATCATCCCCTTGTACTTCATCCCGCGGTACTTGCCGCAGGCGCATTCCCAGTCTTTTTCAGGGCCGAAGATTCGCTCGCAGAAGAGGCCGTCCTTCTCGGGCCGATAGGTCCGGTAGTTGATGGTCTCGGGCTTCTTGACCTCGCCGAAGGACCAGCTTCGGATATCGTAGGGGCTGGCGAGCCCGATCTTGACGGCGCCGTAGTCGTTGATGCGATCGTAGGCACTTTCGCCCATGCTCACGAGACACTCTCCTCCGCACGCCCGTCGGCGTGCCCATGTCGGGGGGTGGTTGGTGGGTGAAAGCGGCGGTTATTGTCCCCGATCGACTTGCGAAGGGGAGGCCGCCCGGAGTGTCCGCTCACGTCAGCCTGGCCGTTCCGCGGTGGTCGGGGTCGGATCGCTCGATCCGATCCGATCGGCCTGGCCGTGTCCCGTGGTTTGTCGGCGAAAAGAAGCCTGGATCGCGGCCCTCGGGACACCACGGGAGGGCCGCCGCGACGGTGGGAACCGGTCATCCCAGACCCGAGAGGCCAGGCCGGTCTCCTCCTGGATGACCGGATGAAGGGCCGTTCCTGGAACCCACGAGGAGACGCAACCGCGCAGGCGACGTCGCGCATTTGATCGCGTTCGGACCGGCTCTCGATAAGGTCGCATCCTATGATCCTACGCGAGCCTCCGGAACTTTCCAAGGGAATTCTCTTGACATCCCCGATTTTTCCGGCGATGCCGGTCGGGGGGAGTGGTTTTCGGGAGCCCGGCCTTGCTCCGTCGTGGGAGGAAGGCCGGGCGGGAGGTTCCCTGGTCAGATTCGCTTCTTTTCGAGCTGCATGTTCAGGCCGAGGCCCCGGATTTCGTTGGTGAGGACGTCGAAGCTGGCGGGGGTGCCGGCTTCGAGGGTGTTCTCTCCCTTGACCATGCTCTCGTAGATCTTGGTCCGGCCCTCGACGTCGTCGGACTTGACGGTCAGAAGCTCCTGGAGGATGTAGGCGGCGCCGTAGGCTTCGAGCGCCCAGACTTCCATCTCGCCGAACCGCTGGCCGCCAAAGCGGGCCTTGCCGCCGAGCGGCTGCTGGGTGATCAGCGAGTAGGGGCCGGTGGCCCGGGCGTGGATCTTGTCGTCGACCAGGTGGTGGAGCTTCAGCATGTAGATGTAGCCGACGGTCACGCGCTGGTCGAACTTGTCGCCGGTTCGGCCGTCGTAGAGCTCGGCCTTGCCGTTTTCGGGAAGGCCGGCGTCCTTGAGGCACTGGCGGATGGTCTCCTCGCTGGCGCCGTCAAAGACGGGGCAGACAGCCTGGAAGCCGAGCTTGGCGGCGGCCCAGCCCAGGTGGGTTTCGAGGATCTGACCGACGTTCATACGGCTGGGGACGCCGAGCGGGTTCAGAAGGATCTCGACGCTGGTCCCATCGGCGAGGAACGGCATGTCTTCCTCGGGGAGGATCTTGGCGATGACCCCCTTGTTCCCGTGTCGACCGGCCATCTTGTCGCCGACGGAGATGACCCGCTTGGTGGCGATGTAGACCTTGACCATCTGGAGGACGCCCGAGGGGAGCTCGTCGCCGCGCTTCAGGCTATTGATCCGCCGTTCCTTCTCGTCCTTGAGGGACTCGATCCGAGGGGCGTACTGGCGGACGGCCTCCCGGGCGATGGCGGCGGCCTCGGGGCTTCGGATGTCCAGGGCCTCGAGCTTGAAGCGGTCCGATTCCTCGACGAGGTCCTTGGGATCCTTGGCCCGTCCCATCGGTTTGCCGGTCGAGGGGTCGGTGACCGGGCCGCCGAGGGCTTCCTCGATCGCTCGGATCATCTGCTTGTATTCATCGGCGATCCGGACGCTCTCGGCCGATTCGGTGTCCTTCAGCTCCTTCTCGAAGGCCTTGCGCTCCTCCTCGTTGAGGCTCATCCGGCGGCTGAACCGCTGGGTGTTGATCACGATCCCCTCGACGCCCGAGGGAACCTCCAGCGAGTCGTTCTTCACGTCCTCGCCGGCCCGGCCGAAGATCGCGTGGAGCAACTTCTCCTCGGGGGTCAGCTCGCTCTTGCTCTTCGGGGCGACCTTGCCGACGAGGATGTCGCCCGGCTTCACGTAGGTCCCGATCAGGACCACGCCGTTCTCGTCGAGGTTGCGCAGGGCCTTCTCCGAGACGTTGGGGATGTCGCGAGTGAACTCCTCACGCCCGAGCTTGGTCTCGCGGATCTCGATCTCGAATTCCTCGATGTGGATCGAGGTGTAGACGTCCTCGCGCACCAGGCGCTCGCTCAGGATGATGGCGTCCTCGAAGTTGTAGCCGTCCCACGCCTGGAAGGCGACGAGGACGTTTCGGCCGAGGGCCAGCTCGCCCCGATAGGTGGCGGCGCCGTCGGCCAGGAGGTCGCCCTTTTGAACCTTCCGGCCGACCTGGACCGTCGGCTTCTGGTTCAGGCAGGTCCGCTCGTTCAGGCCGACGTACTTCCGAAGCTTGTAAATATGGGTGTGGTCGATGATGACCCGGGTCGAGTCGACGTAAGTGATCGTCCCGTCCTGCTGGGCCCGGACGACCATCCCCGAGTTGATCGCGACCGAGGTTTCCAGGCCGGTCGCGACGATCGGAGGCTCGGCAACCAGGAGCGGAACCGCCTGACGCTGCATGTTCGAGCCCATCAGAGCCCGGTTGGCGTCGTCGTGCTCGAGGAACGGGATCAGGCCAGCCGAGACGCCGACCATCTGCTTCGGCGAGATGTCCATGAACTGGATCTGATCGACCGAGGCGGTGACGAAGTCGGTCTGAAACCGGGCGGTGATGGTCGGACCCTTGAGCTTCCCGTCGTCGTCGAAGAGGCTATCGGCCGGCGCGAGGTAGGCCTCGCTCTCCTCGTCGGCGCGCATCCAGACGACATCCTCGGTCATCTTGCCGCGCTCGATCCGGCGATAAGGGGTGACGAGGAATCCGTATTCGTCGACGCCCCCGTAGATCCCCAGCGAGCTGATCAGGCCGATGTTGGTCCCTTCGGGCGTTTCGATCGGGCAGATCCGGCCGTAGTGGGAGATGTGGACGTCGCGAACCTCGAAGCCCGCCCGCTTCCGGTTGAGGCCGCCCGGCCCGAGGGCGCTGAGCCTTCGCTCGTGAGTGAGCTGGGCGAGCGGGTTCGTCTGGTCGACGACCTGCGAGAGCTCGCCCCGGCCGAAGAAGTATTCGATCGCAGCGCTGATGCTCTTGGGATTGATCAGCGACCGAGGGGTCATGTCCTCGGCGTCCTTGAGGCTCATCCGTTCCTGGACGGTCCGTCGGAGTTTGAGGAAGCCCTTCCGAAGTTCGTCGGCGGCCAGTTCGTCGATGGTCCGGAGCCGTCGGTTTCCGAGGTGGTCGATGTCGTCGACGTGCCCCTTGCCGCGTCTCAGATTGAGGATGTACCGGATCGCGTTGACGTAGTCCTGCGGGTCGAGGGTCATCCGGTCTTCGGGGATGTCCTGGTTGAACTTCCGGTTGATCCGGAACCGGCCGACCTTGCCGAGGCGGTAGCGATTGGTGTCGAAGAACTTCTCGTGGAAGAGTTCCTGCGCCTTGACGAGCTGTGGAGGATTGCCGGGTCGGAGCCGCTGGTAGATCCGGAGCAGGGCGCTCTCGTGGTCGGTGGTGGGGTCTTCCTGGAGCGACTGGAGGATCAGGGGGTCGCGGGCGTCCTTGAGGACGGTGATCATGCCGAGCGTTCCGGCGTCGACCAGAACCTGCGCCGAGGTCTTGGAGATGGTGGTTCCGCTATCGATGAGGACCTCGCCGGTCGCCGGGTCGACGATATCGCCGCAGGCAATCCGTCCCTCGAGTCGGGGGGCCGACTTCGCGTCGGACGAGTCGATCTCCTCGATCTCGTAGAAGGCGCGGAGGATCGATTCGTCGTCGGAGTATTGCGGGCTCATGGCGCGGAGGAGCGTCATGGACGAGAACTTGCCGGACTGGTCAATCCGGACGCCGAGCGTATCTTTCTTGGTGACCTGGAGCTCGATCCAGCTTCCGCGCTCGGGGATGACGCGGCAGGCGTGGAGCCGCTTGTCGCTCGACTCGATCTCGACCACGAAATCGACGCCCGGGGAGCGGTGGAGCTGGCTGACGACGACGCGTTCGGCCCCGTTGATGATGAACTCGCCGCCGCCGATCATGATCGGCATGTCGCCGAGGTAGACCGACTCTTCGAGCGTGGTTTCGCCCTTGTTGAGGCGGAGCCAGACGTGGAGCGGCCGGCCGTAGGTCAGGCGGAGCTGGCGGCACTCGTCGGGGTCGTATCGGGGCTTGCCGAGGTCGTAGTGGAGGTATTCGAGGCGGAGAGTCTTGTCGTAACTTTCAATGGGGAAGATTTCTCGGAAGACGCCTTCGAGCCCCGAGTCGAGCCGGCCGTCGGCGGCGAGATCGGCCTGGAGGAACCGCTCGTAGCTCCGGGTCTGGATCTGGGTCAGGTCGGGGACGGGGAACTCGTCGTGGATCCGGCCGAAGTTCCTCTTCCTGCCGGGGACGATGCGACGGACCGAGGTCGAGGTGGGCATGGACTCGCGCTCCAGAGGGGGATGAGGATGCGGGGGAGGGGGCCACGGTCCCCGTGCCGCCCGGCCGCCGCGCGCCGGAACGCCCCGGACCGGGCGGCTGCTGGGCCGCCGGGTCCGGGGCTGGGCGATTCGCTTCCTGATTTCCGGGTGGCCTGGCGAGGGCGCCGGGAGTCGGCACCGCCGCCGGCCTCGGCCGAGACGTCTCGGGTCCGCGCCGAGGGGTTACTTGATCTTGACCGTGGCGCCGGCCTCCTCGAGTTCCTTCTTGAGCTTCTCGGCGTCTTCCTTCGAGAGACCCGTCTTGATCTCCTTCGGGGCGCCCTCGACGAGATCCTTGGCTTCCTTGAGGCCGAGGCTGGTCGCGGCCCGGACGACCTTGATGACGTTGATCTTGTTGGCGCCGAAGTTTTCGAGGACGACGTCGAACTCGGTCTGGACCGGGGCGGCCTCGGCCGGGGCGGCGGCGCCGCCCGCGGCCACCATCACCGGGGCGGCGGCGGCGGCCTCGAGGCCGTAGGCTTCCTTGAGGTACTTGGTGAGCTGGAGGACCTCAAGGACCTTCATGTTGACGAGCGAGTCGCCCAGGCCCTTGATGCTATCGGCGAAGGCGGTGGTGGTTTCCGCGGTGGACATCGGTAAAACGATCCTTTCTGGCAAGTTCGGGGATTCGGGTATCGATCTTCGATCCGGGATATCTCAAAACGGCGGGGGCGGTTGCGGTGCCCCCATCGCGTGGTTCGGTACGGAACGATCAGGCGGTTGGGGTCTCGGTGGCGGGCTCGGCCGCCGGTGCCTCGGTCTGACCCTCGCCGCCCTGCTTCTCGAGGTGAGCCTCGAGCTGGCCGATCAGGGTGCTGGCCGGCGAGCCGATCAGCGCGAGCGCCTCGCGAGCCGGTGAGAGGAGGAGCCCGAGGACCTGACCGATGAGAACTTCCCGGCTGGGGAGCTTGGTGATGTCCTCGACCTGTTCGGGGCCGACGACGACCCCGTCGACGGCGCCTCCCTTGATGACCGGCTTCTTGAGGGTCTTGACCTGCTTGGAAATCTCCTTGGCGAGTTCCGCGACCCCTTCGCCGCCCCAGGCCGCGGCGGAGGCACCGGTGAGGTATTGACCGAGGTCCTCCATGCCGAGGTCGGCGAAGACCCGGCGGGCCAGGGTGTTCTTCAGGACGCGGAGCCGGATCGACTTCTTCCGCAGGTCGCGCCGGAGCTGGAACTCCGCCTGCGCATCGAGATCCTTCAGGTCCAGGATCAGCAGCGAGCGGTCGTCGCCGAGGTCCGCCCGAAGCTGGTCCATCATCATTTCTTTGACGTACTTGCTCATGGCTTCGACATTTCCTCCGTCGTTCGGGCCTCCCGGCTCAGGCGGAGACCGGGATGCCCGGGCTCATGGTCGCCGAGATGGTGATCGAGGTGATGTAGGTTCCCTTCGCGGCCGACGGCCGGAGCGAGCGGAGGTAGTTCAGGAAGGCGTGGATATTGTCGGCGAGCTGATCCTCGCTGAAGGAGAGTTTGCCGACGGGGACGGCGACATTGGCTCCCTTGTCGTTGCGGAACTCGACCTTGCCCGCCTTGAACTCGCGGACGGCCGAGGCGATGTCGGTGGTGACGGTTCCGGACCGGGGCGAGGGCATCAGCCCGCGGGGGCCGAGCACGCGGCCGAGCGGACCGACGACGCCCATCATGTCGGGCGTGGCCAGGGCCACATCGAAATTCATTGTGCCGCCCTTGACCTGCTGGGCCAGGTCGTCGGCGCCGACGATGTCGGCACCCGCCGCGCGGGCTTTTTCGGCATTGTCTCCCTGCGCGAAGACGGCGACCCGGACGGTCTTGCCGATCCCGTGAGGGAGCGAGACCGAGCCCCGGACGTTCTGATCCGTCTGCTTGGGGTCGATTCCCAGGTGGGTCGAGACCTCGACCGTCTGGTTGAACTTCGTCGTGTTGAACGACTTCAGCAGCCGGAGGGCGTCCGACAGCGGCAACGGGGCCTCGGACTTGATCTTGTCCTTGAGGGCCCGATATCTCTTCGATGGCCTTCGCATTCTGAGCGCTCCTGAGAGCTCCCGCCTGAAACCCTTGCCCCGGCGGGCGGTCGCGTCCGGGGATGATTCGGGGCGGGTCCCGCCCGCCCTCGATCGGGATCGCCGATGGATCAGTTCTTGATCTCGACGCCCATGCTCCGAGCGGTCCCGGCGATGATCCGGCAGGCGTGCTCGAGGTCACGGGCGTTGAGGTCGGCCAGCTTGGTCTCGGCGATCTTGCGCACCTGATCCTGGGTGACGGTCGCAACCTTTGTCTTGTGCGGCTCGGGCGACCCGGAGGCGATCCCGGCCGCCTGTTTCAGAAGGACCGCCGCCGGCGGGCTCTTGGTGATGAACTCGAACGTCCGGTCGGAATAGATCGTGATCTCGACCGGGATGATCGTTCCCTTCATCTCCTTGGTGCGCTCGTTGAACTGCATGACGAACTGGCCGATGTTCACTCCATGCTGGCCGAGCGCTGGACCAACCGGAGGGGCCGGCGTGGCCTGGCCGCCCGGGCACTGGAGCTTCACCTTTGCCGTCATCACCTTCGCCATCGCGATAATCCTTGAATTCGTGGTGTGCGAGGACCTTACCCACGCGTTGTCCCGGCGATCAGAGCCGCTCGACCTGCCAGTATTCCAGGTCCACCGGCGTCGGCCGGTTGAAGATGATGAGCATAACCTTGACCAGCCCACGCCCCTCGATCACTTCCTCGACGGATCCTTCGAAGTTCTCGAACGGGCCGTCCTTGATCTTCACGCGGTCCCCGCGTTCGACGTTGATCTTGATCTTGGGGGCCTCGGCCGTGGTCTTCTCTTCCTCCTGGTGGAGCATCTGGTTGACCTCGGCGTCGGTCATCTTGGTCGGGGTGCCATGCGCTCCGACGAAGTCTCCGACGCCCGGGGTTTCTCGGACCACGAACCAGGTCTTCTCGTTGAGCTCCATCTGAACCATGATGTAGCCGGGGTAGGTCTTGCGCTCGACGATCCGCTTCTTGTTGTTCCGGATCTCGGTCATTTTCTCGGTCGGAACCACGATCTGGCCGAAGTAGCGGTCGAGCCCCTGAATCTTGATATTCTTCTGGAGAGCGAGGCGGATGGTATCCTCCCGACTGCTCTGCACCTTCAGGACGTACCAGACCAGTTCGGGCGGTGGCTCGTCGTCGTCCGCGGCGGTTCCCGAAGGTTGCTGGATCGCCGTCGAGGCGTGGTCGTCCGGTTCGACCGTCTTCGAGGAGGCCTCGGGCGTGGCGAGGTCGCTCGACGAGTCGATGGGGGAGGGATCGAGCCGCCCGCCATCGGGCGTCTGCTCGTCTACCTCAAGCGCCGGGTGGGGAGCCTGGGCCTCCTCGTCCGTCGCGGTCTCGGGGGTGGTCGGGTCGATCGGTTCGCTCATGGGAAGAAATCGCGTCGAGTCTGCGGTCGGATCACGGGGACTGGGAGGAGGTCCACTCCGGGCGAGAGGACATCGGTGACCCCATCGGGGGAAGGATCAAGGCGGTCCACCCGGGAGGACAACGGGTCGTCCGCTGGATGGCCCGGTCAGGAAGTCGAGCCGAGCCCGCCTCCGCCGCCGAACTTCAGAACGCCGATCATCTGGAGAATCAGTGTCCAGAGGAAGTCGACCAGGTAGAGGAAGGTCGCCAGGACCAGGACCGTCACGAGAACCACGGTGGTCGCCCGAATCAGGTCGTCTCGCGTGATCCACGAAACCTTGTTCATCTCGGCTTCGGTGGCGATCAGGAAGTCGGCGAAGGGAGGAAAATGCACCAGGCGAAGGATCACCCAACCCAGGACCAGGGCGAAGACGGTGGGCAAGCCGAACCGCCAGAGTGGGGTGTACTCGATCGAAGCCTGAGAGACCTGATAGGCACCCGCGAGGACGATCAGGAGCAGTCCAAGTCCGGTGTAGAGCCTGGCATGCCGCCCCTGGATCGGCTTGTAAAGATCGGTGCTCGCCAGATTCGCCAGGAACTGGACGAACATCCCGCGCGGGCGGGATCCTCCGGCCGCCTTTCCAGGCTTCGCGGGCTTCTGCGCCGATACTTCGTCTCGCACTTTCCCCATGGCACCGAGCTTTCTGAAGACTTCCTGGGTTGAGGACGGGAGGGAGACCAGCCAGGCGCCTGGGTGGCGTTCCTGGACCTTGATCGATTTCCCCGCCCCCCCGAACGATCCATCCGGGGCGATCCGGCCGCCGGAGACACCCCGGGCGAGAAAGCACGAGCGGAGGGAATCGAACCCCCAACCGCCGGTTTTGGAGACCGGTGCTCTACCAATTGAGCTACGCTCGTAACGGCCCAGGCAGGCCCAAGCGATTCTTGCCCGGCGACCCGCCGGTTGAGAATCGAGATGGTCCCGGAAGAAACAGGACGCGGGACCGGGCGAGCCTCGCTCGATCCGATCCCAACGGCCGCCGTCACTTCTTGCGCGATTCCTTGTGCGACGTATGCTTCCGCTCACGTCGGCAGTACTTCTTCAGCTCGAGCCGGCCGGCGCCCCGGGTCTCTTTTTGGACTCGGTAATTCCGTTCGCCGCACGAGTTGCATTCCAGCCAGACATATTCCCGCATCGATCGGCTCCCACCCCGCCAGGCGGGGCTCCTTCAGCATACCTCGATCCTCGGCAACCGACGAAGCGAGGCGGCCACCCGATCCCGGCGAGGGGTGAGTGGCCGCCGATCCGCGGTTGACCGTCCGAGCCCGCGGCGATCTCCGGCCCATCGGCCGGATGACCGCTTGGATCACTCGAGGATCTTGGTCACGACTCCGGCACCGACAGTCTTGCCACCCTCACGAATCGCGAACCGGAGGCTTTCCTCCATCGCGACCGGTGTGTGCAGCTCCACCGTCATCTTGATGTTATCGCCCGGCATGCACATCTCGGCCTCGCTGTTGTCCTCGGAGAGCAGGTTGAGGACCGAGCCGGTCACGTCGGTGGTACGGAAGTAGAACTGCGGGCGATACCCCTTGAAGAAGGGAGTGTGCCGGCCGCCCTCGTCCTTGCTCAGGACGTAAACCTCGGCCTCGAACTTGGTGTGGGGCGTGATCGACCCTGGCTTGCAGATGACCTGGCCACGCTCCAGATCGGTCTTTTCCACACCTCGAAGGAGGACGCCCACGTTGTCGCCGGCCATCCCCTCCTCGAGCGTCTTCTGGAAGGCCTCGACACCGGTGATCGTCGACATCTTCTTGGCGCCGAAGCCGATGATCTCGACGGGGTCGCCGACCTTCACCTTGCCTCGCTCGATTCGGCCCGTGCCGACCGTTCCGCGGCCCTTGATCGAGAAGACGTCCTCGACCGGCATCAGGAACGGCTTGTCCACCTCGCGAACAGGCTCCGGGATATACTCGTCCATCGCCTTGACGAGGTCGAGAATCGGCTGGGCCGCCTTCGGATCCCCGGGATTGTCCAGGGCCGGACGGCCGCTCCCGCGGACGATCGGAATCTCGTCGCCCGGATACTTGTAGTGCGTGAGCAGCTCGCGAAGCTCCAGCTCCACAAGCTCCAGCAGTTCCTCGTCATCGACCAGGTCGATCTTGTTGAGGAAGACGACCAGTGCCGGAACGCCGACCTGGCGAGCCAGCAGGATGTGCTCCCGGGTCTGAGGCATCGGGCCGTCCGCCGCCGAGACCACCAGAATCGCGCCGTCCATCTGGGCGGCCCCGGTGATCATGTTCTTGATGTAGTCGGCGTGGCCGGGGCAATCGATGTGGGCGTAGTGCCGCTTGTCGCTCTCATACTCCACGTGCGAGACCGCGATGGTCACCGTCTTGGTGGAGTCGCGGACTGTACCCCCCTTGGCAATGTCGGCGTACGACTTCGTCTTGGCCTTCCCGTGCTCGGCCAGGACGGCCAGGATGGCCGCCGTCAAAGTGGTCTTGCCGTGGTCGATGTGCCCGATGGTGCCCACGTTGACGTGCGGCTTGGTTCTGGTGAAAGTTTCCTTTGCCATGTGCTCCGCTCTGCTTGGCCTGGCCTTGCTTGGGCTGATCGCCTTACGGCGCCATTGACGACAACGGCCGGGAACGTTCCCAGCTCCCCTGGACGGACACTTTCGGAGTGATCCAATCCCCAAAGTGTCGACGGGGCCCATCGCCCCCGACCGGGGCCGACGACCCGGGATTTCCAGAGCTGCCGCTGGGGTTCGAACCCAGGACCTCGTCCTTACCAAGGACGCGCTCTACCGACTGAGCCACGGCAGCTTCTCGATACCTTCCAGTCCGACCTTCCGATCCCCTCGAGGATCCGAAGGTTCGCCACAGGTCTCTCGACCTGCGGCAGAGCGGGTGATGGGAATCGAACCCACGTAGCCTGCTTGGAAGGCAGGTACTCTACCATTGAGTTACACCCGCATCTTCGATCCTCATCCCGGGGTGCCGGGGGTCGTTCCTCCGACGGCAAGCTCGGGGTTTTACCCGTCCTCACCACGATGAAACGACATGGGTGGAGCAGGATTCGAACCTGCGAAGGCAGTGCCACCAGATTTACAGTCTGGCCCCTTTGGCCGCTTGGGTATCCACCCGATAATCTCGATCACGTCCTGTATTTTCTCGGCTGTCACCTCGCGGGCAGTGGGGAGATCGTTGGCAGGGGCCTTCGTTCGCCGTGGCGTGTCGGCAGAGCTGGCGGTGAGACTCGAACTCACAACCGTCGGTTTACAAAACCGGTGCTCTGCCGGTTGAGCTACGCCAGCGTCCGGTTCGCTCCGCTTGAATCCATCCGGCCCGGTCTGAAGCTTGCTTCGTTTCACCAGGGCCGTGAAATTTTCTACTATACTGTCCCAACGCCGGATTGCAAGCCTTTTCCCGATGCGTCGCAAAAACATAAACGCAGCGATCGGGCCCGTGGCTGGGGCGCACGGACGGCGCGGCATTAAGGGTAGAGAGATCATACGACAGTGGAAGAGCGATGGCAAGGGGTTCTGTGATCCTCGTGATTTTTGGTGGATGGGAAAGGGTCATCTCTGGTGATCGATGGCCTGGACAACGGCCTCGATGGTGCTGGGCGCGTGGCCTTCGAGTCGGTTGTTGACGAATATGTAGGAGGGGCGGCCCGTAGTCGGTGTGTGTGAGGCGATCTGGACGAGGGCCTCGCGAGTGGCCGGATCGGGCTCGTCGAGGGATTGATAGGGTGAGAAGCGGCGGACGGCCTGTTCGTAGGTACGCCCGGGGCGGAGCAGGGCGCGGACGACCTGGAAGTCGGCGGTGATCGCGCCGGGGTGCTTGAGTTGCTCGGAGAGGGAGGGCATTCGGGTCCAGGAGTTGAGCACGTGGGCGGTCCCGTGGCGCGCGAGGGTGGCGAAGTAGCCAGGGAAGAGGTATTCGGGATTGCGGACCTCGACCGCGTACCGGAACCCGCCGGGGAGTTTGCCGAGGAAGGCTTCCAGGCGTTCCACGAACTCGGCTGGCGTGGCGATGAGGTTTCGGGCAATCGTACCGAATTCGAGGATCAGGGTCGCGATTCGATCCTGATAGGAGGCGAGAGGGGCGAGGAAGTGGCGGTCGAATAGGTCGGCGTCGAGGAAGGCGGTGTTGAGATGCCCGGCGCGATTGCCATAGCGAGCGTGTCGCGGCCAGGCGGGAACGGTGATCTCCTCGGGGACCTTGAAGGCGAACTGGAAGTTGGGAGGGACCTGCTCGAAGAGACGTTTCCAGGTGTTGGGGGCGGGGAACTGATAGAAGCTGAAGTCACCGCAGACGGTAGGGAAGGTCTCGGCGTACTCTGCGAGGCAGTCGGCCTCGAACCGGGTGGCCGAGACTCGGCCGCGGGTGGAGTATCGCTCGGGAGAATAGATCGAACCGAGCCATCCCTCGTATTTCCAGGAACTGGTGCCGAGGTAGACGCCTCGATCGGCGAGGGCTCGGAGCTGGGGGGCCAGCCGAGCCGCCTGCGCGGGGCGATCTTCGGGGAAGAGGGTGAGTTGGGCCATGAGAGGGCGGCGGGCCTCAGTTGTCTTTCCATTCGAAAAGGGCTTCCACGGCGATCCGGAGTTCCGGGATCACTACACCGCCGTCGAGGAGATCGCCCGCTTGCAGCAAGGTCGAGTCGAGGGGAACGAGGTGGACTCGCACCGTCTCGGGCTTCGGATCAACAATCCAGGACAACCGTGTCCCCGCGGCAAAGGACTCGACGAGTTGCCGGGCAATCTCCGCCTTCGTGTGACTCTTGCTGAGAACCTCGACGACGAGATCCGGGCCGATTGTCGGGCAGTTCTCTCGCATCGCCCTTGCCATGTTGGGGAGATCTCTCTGGTCAAGATGGTGGACTTGTTGTATTCTATCTCCTCCTCGCGTCGAACGTCCCTCCGGACCGAATCTTCGCGATCGGACGAGGAGGCGGTTGACACAGGCTCGTCTTCTCGCTATCCTCACATACGTACATGGAACGTTTGCCGGACAGGTAGCTCAGTTGGTAGAGCATGCGACTGAAAATCGCAGTGTCGGGAGTTCAATTCTCCCCCTGTCCACTCACTTTTCTCCTTCGGTCTCCTTCCTGGTGACCGACTCCGCCTCGCGGTAGAGTCGGCCGAGTTCCAGCAGGATCGGCTCGATCTGACGGTAATAGTCGTCTTCCGGCATCTGGCTCTTGCGATTCCGGATGGCGGCGAGAGCTAGCTCCAGTTCGTCGCGATGCCGGCGGACTTCCGCGGGGAGCCGGCGTTCTCGGTCGCTGGGGACCAGGTGGAGTTGATGAGCCCGGAGGCCGTCGACCGGGGCACCATCGCGGGCCCCTCGGGTAGCGCGGACGCCACGGAACCAGTCGGGAGGTGTGCCGAGGCGGTCGCCATTGTCGTCGAGCAGGGGATGCTCGGTCGCCAGTCGAGACCGGGTCCGGTAGAACTCGTCGACGCGGTGGCTGGCTGCGAGGTAAGCCTCGAGCAGCGAGGTCTGGCCGTCCTTGTCGAGATCGGCGGCAGGGTCGGCGATGGTCTCGGCAAGGGCCAGGCCGAAGCGGGCGTAACTGCTCTCGCTGCCGCTCCGCGTCGCGGTGACGAGGATACGTCCCGGCGCTGAGAGTCGACTCAAGAACGGGGAACTGGCGGACGAGCCGTTGAGAAGTGCGAGCGGGCGCTGCACCGGCTTGAGCCAGTCCGCCATCTCCGCGTCGGAGACATCCGGCCCTCGTAGATTGAACTTCGCCTCCTTGCCGTCGAAGGTGCCGTGGCCGATCAGGACGATCCAGAGCGGCTCCTTCGATCCGACCGCTCTCGCCGAGATGGCTTCGCGGAGCCGGTCGTGGTCGGATGGTCCAGTCGACGCGGTTCCCTCGCCGATGACGACCGCCTCGGCACCCCCCTTCAAGGCGGCCGTCTTCCAGCGATCGGCCGCGGCACGGAAGGCGGATGCGTACTCCGGCACGCCTGGGGCACCGATCGCAATCACCACCGAGGGGCGGTCGGTGATCGGCGGAGACGCGATCGCGAAGCTGATCAGGAAAGGGATCATTGTAGATGGCATTTAAGAATTCCAGATCGAGGATTCCAGATTCAAAATAGAGATTCAATTGATCGAATGCATTCTTATTTATTTTGAAATAACATCCAAAAGAATAAGACGATGGCCGGGTGACGTCAGGGGAGGCCGTGAACGCGACGGATCCCCCATTCGGCGGCGAGACAGACGATCGCGATCAGGAAGTAAAGCGGCTGGTGCCAGATTGGGGCCACCCAGGGCTCCTGGATGGGTGCGTCACGAGAGGCGAGGCTGGCGACGAATGCGGGGAGGCGGTCGCCGTCCACGAGTTCGCCGCCGGTCTTTCGGGCGAGTTCGGCGAGCCAGTCGCGGTTGGGTTCCAGTTGGGCGAACTCATCGGCGGCGGGTTGGGCGGCCCATCCGGTCTCGCTTCGACCGACCTCAGCACCCTCAGGACCGGTAGCCGTCGCGGTCACTCGGTAGGGGCCGGGTTCTCGGGCGACATAAGAGGCGGCATAGGTGCCGGGTTCACGGCTCTCGGGCTCGGCATCGATCGCGAGCGAACGGCCGTCGGGGAGCATGACCGAAAGGGCGACATGGGCGTTGTCGAGCGGGCGATACTCGGCGTCGCGGACGCGGACGCGAAGATCGACCGTTGGCGAGGAGGCGCCTTCCTTTGGCCTCGCGAAGATCTCGACGCGGCGGGGAACGTCACCGACGAGCCATCGGACGGTCTGTCGCCAGGAGCGTTCGAGGTCGCTCGTGGACGGGTCGTCGCGGTGCAGGCCCCATCGCCAGAGGCCACCGACCAGGAGCGCTCCAACCCGGCCCTTGCCGAAGGGCTGGGCGACGAGCGCGGGGAGCGATTGGCCGGAGGGGTCGCGAGCTTCCGCCAGCGTGACCGCCCCCGGTTTGATCCCGCGCGAGGCGCTAACGGTTCGGAAACCGGGCATCCCGGCGAGCCGTTTGGCCTCCTCGTCCTCGGTCTTCCGGAGGCGCACCCAGGGCTGGAGTTCTCCCTCTCGGGTCAGGACGAGCCGGCGCTCGGCCTCGGATTCGGCGGTCGTGGTCCGGTCGAGGTAAACTGGGAGCAGGTCGCCGATGGGGGTCCGGTCGTATCGGCCTTCCGCGAACGAGTCGGGACCGCCGAGCATCAGGAATCCACCTCCGCGATGGGCGACGAAGTTCCGGAGGAGGGCAAGTTGGTCGGGCGTGAAGAACGAGGACTCCAGGTCGTCGAGGATCATCGCGTGGTACGAGTCGAGTTCCTCGGCCGATCGGGGGAAGCCGTCGCGGAGTTCGTCGGCGTCTCGGGTGCCGAGGCGGACGAGAACGGGTTGATCAGCGCGCTCGGCGAGGTCGGGGTCGTCGAGATTGAAGCCTTCATAGAACCGGCTGGTGCGATTTCCCTTGCTCTGGAAGTCGAACTTCGGCTGCTTGCGGGCGATCCGGATCAGGCCGACGAGTTGAACCTGCTCGTCCTCTTCGAGCGCCCGGCGGAGGAACTTGAATTCGGGGTCGGGCCGTCCACTGACGTAGAGGACGCGATACGGGCCGCCTCCCTGGTCGACGACGATCAGGCGGCTGTTATTGGCGCCGGTCTGCTCGCCGCGGACGAGGTTCTGCTCGACGCCCTCGGCGGATTGCTCGGCGTCGGCGGCGAAGGCTCGAACACGGTAAAAGCCGAGGCCGGGCTTTTCCGGGCGGAACTGGAACCGGAACGCGATCGGCTGACCGTCGGCGGACGCCTGGGCCACCTCGCGCCCGAGTTCGCGGCCCGATTCGTCGGTGACGATCGAGACGATCGACTGGCCTCGATAACCGGTCGCGACCACATCCGCCCGAACGACCACGGGCGCGGCCTCGAAGTTGGTCGCCGTGACCGAGACCCCTCGAACGGCTATGTCGCGTGCGCGGCCGGGTGAGGGCGGGATCACAGGGAAGATGGGCGGGAGGCCGGCCGGAGGGATCTCGGCGGTGTCGGTGTGAAGTCCGTCGGTGAAGACCAGGACGCCGGCGATCGGCAGGCCGCGGAACCGTTTCGCCAGCGCGTTCAGGGAGGTCGCGATCGACGAGCCGACTCCGTCGAAGGCGAGCCCCTCGAATTGGTCGACGGCGCGGAGGTTGGAATCGAAGGTGTATCGGCGGACGTCGAAGTCCTGTTCGAGCCGGGTCTTCCAGACGTTCTCCTTGACGAGCCGATCGCGGAGCCAGTCGCCCCTGCTGGATGATCTCTCGCCATCGCGGATCGTCATGCTCTGGCTGTTATCGGCGAGGACCACGAAGGCATTGGCGCCTCGCCGGGGTTTTCGCCCGGCGAGCATCGGTTCGACCAGGCAGATCAGAAGTGCCAGGAAGCCAGCCATTTTGAGAGACGCGGCGAGCAGGCGGATCGCCGGACGCCCTGGGGCGCGCGTGTAGCTCCAGACCAGCAGGAGTGCGGCGATCACCGCGATCGCTCCCACCGTCACGAACCATTGAGGCGAGCCCCAGACAAGAGTCGTCATTTCTTTGGGTCCGCTGTCCGTTGTTCGTTATCCGTGGCTGGCTTCGGGGTTTTTGTCGGGTCGCTGGTACGCCCCTGGAGGGCGGAGAGACGCTCGTAATAGCGGCGGACGCCCTCGGCGTACTGGGGCGGGACGGGGTCGCGGTCGATCGGGACGAGCGAGTCGGGCGACTCTCGGCGGGCGAGCTCCTCGCCGAGCTTTTGCCGAAGCTCATTGATCGGCCGGGTGACCAGATTTTGAAGCTTGTTCCAGTCGGGTTCTCGGGAGTGTCGGCGGACTTCCTCGCGGGCGCCCCGAACACGATCTCGGATGCGGGCGGCCTCGGCGCGCCACTCGGGATCCTCGATCAACTCCTCGACGTCGCGCATCCGGTCGGACCACTGGCGGAATCCTTCGCCGGTGATCGGACCGCCCGGCCCTCCTGGACCGGCGGGGCCTTCCTGTCGCATCGCCTGGGCGATCCGGTCGAGATCGAGCCCGCCTCGGTTGCCGCCGCCCCCCTGGCGTCCGCCGTTGGGTTGCTGACCGCCCGGTTGGCCCTGGCCACGCTGGTCGCCGGGTTGTCCGTCTCGCTGACCTTCACCGGGCCGGTTCTGTTGACCTTGCCGATTGCCTGGGTTCTGGGAGTCGGCGTTGGGTTCGTTCGCGCGATTTGCGGGGGCGTTCCCTGCCTCACCTGGTCGAGGTTGCTGAGCTTGTCGATCGTTGGGATTGCGAGGTCCCGCGTTGGGTTCGTTCTCGCGATTTGCGTTCCCGTCCTGTCGCTCTCCGGCGCCGGGTTGCTGGCCCTGTTGCGGATTCTGTTGATTGTCCGGGCGCCGGCCTCCCGCGTTGGGTTCGTTCGCGCGATTTGCGTTCGTCTCTCTGGGCTGATCGGCCTGCCGATCTTGCGGATTACCCGAACGACGGTCCTCCGCGTTGGGTTCGTTCGCGCGATTTCCGCGGGTGTTGGGTTCGTTCGTCGCGCCTGGCTCGCCCGGTTCGCGGCGGGACTGGGGATTGGCGCGGTTCTGATTTTGAGCGATCTCTCGGTTCACCTGATTGGCAAGGTCGTCCAGTTCGTTCCGGGCGCGACGGAGGGCGGCAGTCTCGTCGCCGAGGACCGAGTCTGCGGCGCGCTCGACGTTTTGTCGGAGCTGTTCGAGTCCCTCGCCGGCCTGGCGGCCGGTGCGGTTGGCCTGATCGGGGAAGCCGGCGTCGACGAACTGTCGGGTGGCGTCGAGTGCTTCGGGGATGTGCTGCTCGTTCGATTGTCGAACGGCGTCATACAGTCCTCGGGCGAGGAGTGGCTCGGAGTCCTCGGCCTGCTGGGTAGTCGCGCGCATCCGGTCGAGAACCTGGTCGAGCTTCTTTTTCTGGTCGTCGGCGGCCTGGCGGAGCTGGCGGCGGTCGTCGGATTCGCGGAGCGATCGCTCGGGTTTCTTCTCCCAGGCGTCCAGTTGGTCGTTGATCTTTTTCTGGTCGTTGTCGAGCTTGCGCGTCTCGTTCCGAAGCTGGGTCATCTCCTGGGCGAACTGGTTGGCGTTCTGTTTTCGGACCTTCTCGCGAAGGTCTTCGAGTTGCTGGCCGGCGCGGGCACCAGCGGTCTGGGCCTGCGGGAGATTACCCTGTTCGAGGGCTCGCGAGGCCTGCTGAAGGTTCTCGCGCCCCTGTTCGAGCTGTTGCCGGGCCTCGGCCATTCGCTCCTGGTTTTGTTCCTGCTCCATCCGCTGGCGGAGTTCGTCGGTGTCGCGGAGGATCTCTTCCTGCTGGTCGCGGAGCCGCTGAAGCTGTCGCTTCCATTCCTCGCGGGCCTGCTGGGTCTTCGCGGCCTCGAGGGCCGCTTGTAGTTCCTTCAGCCGCTCGTTCAGATCCTTCTGACGCTGGGCAAGCTCGCGGAGGCGGTTGAGGACTTGCCGGTTCTCAGCCTGCTCCTGTTCGCGACGGGTCTGCTCCTGCTGCGACTGGGCGCTCCGCTGTTCCTCGAAGCGGTTCTCGTCAGGAGCCAGTTCGAGTTGGTCAAGCTGCCGACGCGAACGGCTCGACGAGCTTCGGCTGCTCTGGTTTTGCCGGGACCGACTCCGGACGACCTGCGACTCTCGGGCGCGAAGCCTCAGAAGAGACTGGTAGGCGTTTTGCTCGGCGGCGAGCGAGGGCATGAGCTTCTTGGCATCGGGGCCGGTGGCGGCCTGGCCGAGCTCGTCGTGGGCTTTTCTCATCGAGTCGAGGGCCTGCGCCAGCGCGGCCTTCGAGGCCGAATCGCGGAGCCGATCACCGAGCGGGCTAGCCTGTTCGAGCACGGCCTTCTGCGAGTCTCGAAGGGTTTTCACATCCTCGACGAACGTCTCGGTCGGCTTGGGACGGGTCTCCCGCCGTATGACCTTCCATGTAGCGTTGATGATCTGCTTCTGGAGTTCGGCGAGTTGCTCGGCCCGTTGCGCATTGCCGTTCTGGTCCTGCATCTGGGCCGAGCTGGAGGGCTGCTCGCCCTGGCGGAAGATCTCCTCGAACGGCCGGACCTCGGCGAAGAACATGTCGCCCGCGGTGCGTCGGAGTTGGCCGTCGGGGCCGATGTCCTCGGCCCAGAAGAAGTAGGAGACAAGCTGATCGGGGACGGCCTTCATCGATTCCAGGGCGAGCATGTGCGAGGCCTCGGCACGGAGCGGGCGAGCCGAGTCGGGATGCGAGCCGAGGACGATCTCCTTCGGGACGTCGCCGCCGATCGCGTAGCTGAGTCCCTGGCGGACAAGGCCGAAGTCGTCCTCCATCGTTGCGGCGAGTTGGAGTTCCTCCAGCGGTGAGACGTCGACGTCGTGCGAGGGACGCGTGACCCTTACCGTCGGCGGTTTGTTCCGGGTGACATGGATCGTGATCTGCGGCTCTTCGGGATTGGATCGTCCCTCGCGGTCGACCAGCCTGACGGTCAACTTCCGCGACTCTTCGAGCTTAAACGAGGCTTTGTAGATGGGCGACGGTGATTCGTCACGGACGAGCGGGACGGAGGCGCCGTCCTTGTCGACGAGGGTTGCCTTGGCGACCTCCTTGTTCAGGCGGCAGATGAGGGTCAGTGTGGTTCCCTCGACGGCCGTGACGTGTCGGATATCTTCCACGAGCTTCGGCTTGAGCCCGGTGTAGGCGGGGAAGTCGAGGTGGGCATCGGCCCGTTTCAGCTCGGGGTACTCGAAGACGCGAACGTGGAACTCAGGTGTGGTCCGGTCGCCGAAGGCGACGTGATAGGAGAGGTCGGCCTGGACCGACTCGACCCGGCCGGCGAAGGTCGGGTCTTCGAGGGCGCGGGTCATTGGCCGTCGTGGGATCTCGCCTGGATCGCCATCCAGGACAAGTGCGGCGTCGGGCGGGGGTTCGCCGTGGAACCGGGCGACGACCAGCAACGCTGTCCCGCGCTCGAGCTCGACGTCACCCGGCTCGACCGAGACCTCGGAGGCATCGGCGATTCTCGGGTTGGCGGAGCCTCGGGCGGCGGACTGTGACTGGAGCGTGAGGTTCACCAGGACGATCATCAGGAACGCTAGACAGAAGGCGTGCACGACCTTCACCAGGACGAGCTGCCAGCCTGGGACGGTCTGATCCCAGTCGTGCGATTCGCGGTGTTCGAGGGCCTCGCGGACGACCGAGGATTGCAGGAAGCCGAGGCGGCCGTCGGGTGCCGACTCGACCTGCTCGACGGCGGCGAGGAGTTCGGTGCCGAGGTCTGGGTGGTGCGATTCGATCCGGCGAGCAACCCACCGAGGATCGCGGGCACTCCGGATGGCGGCCAACGCGCAGGAGAGCCCGAGCATCATCGCGAGAAGGGCCAGAGTGGGCGGGGTCCACTGCGGTGGGATCTTCCAGAAGCCCATCCGCGCGAGGGCCAGTCCAACGATCGCCAGGACGAGCCAGCAGGCGGCCAGACCGCCCCAGAGCCGAACTCGCCGGAACCGTCGCGCGACCTGTTCGAGCGCCTCTTTCAGCCTGCCGCTCATGACGAAGGCCCTCCCGCTCCGGTTTCGCCCGCGAGGACGCGACGCCCGCGCCCCGCCAGGCCAGTCTCGACGATCAGAATCCCGACAGCCGTCAGGATCAGCCAGCGCCAGAGTTTTTGACGTCCCTCCAGCTCGGCGTTTTGCAACTGCCGGAGTTGCTCACGATCGATCGGCTCGTGGGCCGGCTTCGCCAGCCGGCATCCATATTGCTCCAGGGTCTCGATTCCAATCGGCTCGGTCCGGCTCTCGGCGGGGTCGAGGTTCACGGCGATCGATCGCGGTCCGTCCGCGAGTTCAAAGGTGTAGATCCCCGGCTCGTCCGCCTGGTCGAAGACCGAGGCGTCAGACGGGATCGAGATCGAGGCGCCCGACGGCTTCCGGATCGTCATCCCCCGCGTGGCGGGAAGTTTGATCGAGTCGCCGACCAGGTGTTCCTCATCCGCGAATGCGCGGGGATCGCGTCGGTCGAGCATGGCCATCATCATCGGGACAAACTTTGACGATCGAGCGAGCTGGCTATCCGATCGGCTCCAGCCGGAGGTCAGAACGATCACGCTACCCTTCTCGATCGGGCGTTCCGCGACGGCCGGGTCGCCATCGTCGAACCGGGCCAGGATCCGGGCGCCGGCGAGTGAATCGGCATGGAGCTTCCGGTGCTTCCAGAAATGGATTTTCGTAAAGTCGCGAAACTGAGGCGGAGCGAACGGGGCGAAGATCGGATGATCGAAGGCGATCTCACCAATTAGAGCCTCTCGCGATCGGGATTCCTCGATCGGACGAGCCGGGACGTCGAGGAGTGTCGCGAGGGTTTGACCGCGACTGGGTCGGGTCGCGACGTCGAGGATTGTCGAGCCGGATCGGGCGAGGTCGCGGAGCCGACGGGCCTGCTCGGACGGAACCTCGGCGGCGACGATCGCCAGGGGGACCGGGTGAGCTGGGTCGATCGCGATCGGCGCGGATGGGGCCTGCGCCACGACCCGGACGGTCCGTCTCGGTGTATCGAGGAAGACGCGATCGAGGTAGTAGAGCAGGCCCTCGGGATCATCGGCGCGGTCGTCGCCGAGGAAGAGCACGATGACTTCCTGTTGAGGCTCATCAGCGACGTGGAGCGTGTTGTCGAATGGTCTCCCGTCGCCTTCCAGCACGATCGATCGGGCCGAAGCAGGCTCCTTGGGACGCGGCATCCGGACGACCCGACTCTCACCGGGCGGGACGTAAGCGTCGACCGGCTCGCCGATCGGCTTGCCCTCGACGCCGAGCCATCGAAGGCGGAATCGCTCCCTGCGCGATCCGCCGTCGTTGATGACGCGAATCCTCGGCTCGCGGTCGCCCTCGGTCGGATCGGCGAGGCGCTGCAATCCTGCGTTCGAGGCGTCGTCGGTGACCGCTCGGACGATCAGCTCGACATCCTTCGGCCACTCGAATTCGCCGAGTGATTCCAGCCGGCTCCCGCGCTGGAGGTCCGTCACGAGAACGATCCGCCTTGGTATCCGCCCGGCCGATTCACTCGGGTCGGCGATGTCCTCGATCGCGGCGACGGCGTCGATGAGGGCCCGGCCGAGGTCAGTGCCGTTCCACGACGGCTTCAGTTCGTCCAGACGGGCGAGCGCGAGGGCCTGGCGGCGGCCAGCTTCCATCTGGGACGACTCTCGGAAGGTGACAACGGGGCGGGTCGATCGGTCGAAGGCGAGCAGCGCGATCTCATCGGTCGGACCCGTTTCGCCGAGGGCGCGGCGGGCCTCGGCGCGGGCTCGGTCCCACAGATTACCCCGGCGCAGGCTGGCGCTGGTGTCGATGAGGACGGCTGTCCGTCGACGCGTCTCGTTCTCGCCGACGTTCCACTCGGCCTTCTGCCGCAGAAAAGGCCGGGCGAAGGCGAAGGCCAGCAGGCAGAGGACCGAGGCGCGCAGGATCAGGAGTAGGATGTTATCGAGCCGGCTCCGACGCGCGAGCCTCGGCGGCGAGGGGGTTAAAAACAGGAGTGAGCTGAAGGGAATCTGGCCGCTCGGTGATCGTCGGATCAGGTGGAAGACAATGGGTGCGGCGACCGCCAGCACGCCGAGCAGGTAGAGCGGGGTCAGGGCGCTCATGCGGTGCCTCCCCGTCGCGAAGCAGCGCGGCGGCCTGGGTGGCGTCCTCGCCTCATCCGGGCGCGAAGCAGGTCGAAGAGGACCAGCTCCAGCGGCCGGTCAGTCGTGATCGTTTCGTATTCGATCCCGAGGTCGAGGCAGGCCCGGCGGATCTCCTCGGCGTGGGCGTCGAACCGCCTTCGATATTCGGCGCGGGCCTGGGCGGGATCGACGTACATCTCGCGTCCGGACTCGACGTCGCGGAACATCGCCGGCGCCTCGAAGGCGAATCCGACCTCGGCCGGGTCGAGGATCCGGAGGACGACCACGTCGTGCCCCTGCGACCTGAGATAGCCAAGTCGGGTTCGAAGCGAGGAGGCGTCGGCAAGGAGATCGGAGAGCAGGACGATCAGTCCACGCCGCCGGACGGCCGCGGCGACCTCCTCGATCGGCCCGGCGAGGTCGGTGGCCCGGCCGGTGGGCTCGCGCTCCAGGACAGCGAGAATCCGGCGGAGGTGGCCGGGGCGATACCGGGCCGGGATGAACTCGACGATCCGGTCCTCGAAGGTGATCAGCCCGCAGGCGTCGCGCTGGGTCGAGAGGAAATAGGCGAGAGTCGCCGCGGCGGTCCGGGCGTACTCCATCTTGGTGTAGCCGATTGTCCCGTATCCCATCGACCGGCTGGTGTCGAGGACGATCTGGCAGCGGAGATTGGTCTCGTCTTCGAATCGCTTGATGTGGTAGCGGTCGGAGCGAGCGTAGAGTTTCCAGTCGAGGTAGCGAGGATCGTCGCCGGGCGTGTAGGCGCGGTACTCGCTGAACTCGACCGAGAAGCCGTGAAACGGACTTTTGTGAAGCCCCCGGAAGAAACCCTCGACAACCACCCGCGCGCGCACCTCCAGACTCTTGATCCGCATGAGAGTCTGCGGATCGATGAGATTTCTCGGATCGGTGCGCGAGGTGACCTCCATCAGAGCGGGCCTTTCACGTGATCGAGCAGGCGATCGATGACCTGGTCGACGGTCACGCCGTCGGCCTCGGCCCGGTATCCGAGCAAAACGCGGTGGCGAAACGTCGGGTGAATCAGGGCCGTCAGATCCTCGGGGGCGACGTGGAACCGGCCTCCGAGCAGGGCCCGGGCCTTGGCACCGAGGATCAGCGACTGCGCCGCGCGAAGACCCGCGCCCCAGGTAACCCACTCGTTGATAAACGAGGGGGCATCGGGGGCGGGACGCGTCGCCGAGGCCAGGCGAACGGCATGTCGGATCAACTCCTCGGCGACCGGGACGCGGCGGACGACCTCGTGGAAGGCGACAACGTCCTTACCGTCGAAGAGCGGGACGATCGGCTCGGGCTTCTTTGAGGTCGTCTGACGGACCACGGCAACCTCGTCGTCCTCGGGCAGGTAGTCAATCACGACGTTGAAGAGGAACCGGTCGAGCTGAGCCTCGGGGAGGGGGTAAGTTCCCTCCATCTCGATCGGGTTCTGGGTCGCCAGGACGAAAAACGGCTCCTCCAGCGGGTATCGGACTCCGGCCGCCGTGACCTGGTGCTCCTGCATCGCTTCGAGGAGCGCGGCCTGGGTCTTGGGCGGAGTCCGGTTGATCTCGTCGGCGAGGATCACGTTGGCGAAGATCGGTCCCTTGACGAAGACCATCCGGCGCCGGCCCTCGGTCGTCTCCTCAAGGATCTCGGTCCCGGTGATGTCGGCTGGCATCAGGTCGGGCGTGAACTGGATGCGCTGGAATTTTAGCTCGAAGACCTGAGCGATTGAACGGACGAGGAGCGTCTTCGCCAGGCCGGGCGCCCCGGTGATCAGGCAGTGTCCACCGGCGAACAGGCTGATCAAAAGCTGCTGCGAAACCTCTTTCTGCCCGACGATCACCTTCGATAACTCGTGGTCGATCCGACCTCGGCTCTCGTGGATCTTCTCGACGACCTGCTTCTCTTCTTCATATTCGTCGGTCATTGGTCATTGGTTCCTGATCATGGGTTCGTGTCACCTCGTCGCGGCGACTCGGAACCAATGACTAGTGCGTCATGGCGTACGTGACGATGTTGATGCCCATCGGGTACGACTTCTTCTCGGAGAACTCTCGGAAGTAGTCCTCGCTCTCGCCCTCGCGTTCCCAGCCGTCGCCGAGGTCGGTGTTGTGGCAGATCAGAACCATCATCCGCTTCTTGTTGTCGAAGATGCCCTTGTAATGGACGGTCTTCGGGTCGCCGCCGTGCCAGGGCTCCCAGGTTTCGCCGGTCTGGAGCCAGGAGTGGATACTCGGAACTTGAGGTTTCTCCCTGAGCTGATAAACGCAGTGGAAGATCTCGTGAGACACGTCGAGTTCGGTCGGCTCCTGGTCGGGCTCGGGGAAGACGCGCCTCATCTGCTCGTGGAAGTTTTCGTACTCGTCGCCCCAGAAGTCGTCAACCATCAGGAAGCCGCCATTGAGCAGATAGCGACGGAGCGAGACGACCTCCTCCTCGGAGAATTCGAGCTCGCCGGGCTCGATCATGTAGAGGAACGGATAGTCGAACAGTTTAGGGTCGGTCAGGCGGAGGCTGATCGGGTTGGGATTGACCTTCATGGAGGTCAACTGCTGGAGCCGGTAAGAGAAATTGAGGTCGCTATCGGGGAAGTCGGTGGCCCAGCCGCCGCCCCAGCCCCGACGGCCGTGACCACCGTCTCCGGAGTCGTACTGGACCCGGACGAAGGTGAAGATGTCGTGTGGGAACCGCGGGTCGACCTTCCAGTCGGGGACGCCGGCGCGATCGGCCGGGATCTGGCCGGGGAATCGCCTGCCCCAACCACCTCGGCCTCGCCCGTAGCGCTGGGCGACCGCAATGCCGGAAACGAGGGCGAACAGAATCAGGACTGCCAGCAGAGTCGCGCGTCGACGCTTCATTGGGCCGGGCCTCGCTGTCCCTCAGTGGGGGATTCGACCAGTTCGAGCAGGAGCTTGTGAGCGTCGAGGAATCGAGGAGCCTCTTCGAGCGATTTCAACGCCTCGCGCCGGGCCTCGTTGCGACGTCCCCGCCGCGCCAGGAGCCGGGCCATCCGGTAGTGGAGGCCGGCCGGGTCGGAGTCGTCGAGAAGCGAGACGGCCCGGAACGCGTCGATCGCGACGTCGAGCGAGCCCAGCTCCTCCGAGGCGAGGGCCATCGCTCGATGCGGTGCCGGGATCAGAGGGTTGATCGCGAGCATTCGGTCGGCGTCCCGGGCGAGGGCCTTCCAGTTCCGGGCCGATTCTTCCAGCTCCAGGAGCCGCAGATAGGCCGGGCTGGCGCTGCCGTCGCGCCCGACCAGTTCCTCCAGCGCCCGTCGCTCGGCGGCTGGGTCCGACTCTTTCCGGGCGAGGGTGGCCTGTAACATGTAGGCGTTCTCCGGCCCGACGTAAGCCGGGTCCATCAACTTCAGCGCCTCGATTTCCGACTTCGCCCGGGTCAGCTTTCCTTCCGCGATCAGACGGGCGGCCAGGAGTCGGTGGCCGTGGAAGCTTTTCGGATGCTTCTGGAGCCAGGTCTCGATGGCGGTTGAATCGGCGTTCGGCGGCAGGTCGGCTTCTTCCCAGGTGACGTTGGAGATTCCGGCGCCCGCGCGATCGCGGGCGTATCGCGTGAACTGGTCATCCAGTTCCTTCAGCGACATTTTTGCCCGACGCGGCAGCGCCTCGTTCATCAAGACGCCGGCTCCCAGGTCGTCAAGGAGGCTGCGCATCCCCTCGACGCCGATCCGCTCCATCAGGAAGGCGACGGCCATCGTCGATTCGTAATACGCGAATTGCAGGTCGAGGGACGACTTGGCGTTCAGGAAGGCCGCGCTGAGCTGGCTCATCGGCGTGAGGTCTGGGCTGAGGAGCTTTGCCCGGAACTTCGGGCTCATCGGCGTTGCCCAGGAGGGGTCGGCGCGCTCCTCCTCGTGGACCGAGATCCCCTCGCTGAGCCACCTGGGCATCTTGTTGTGGGTTTTGCTCAGCGTGATCACGTGGCAGAACTCGTGCCAGAGAACCGACTCCCAGTTTGTGGGGTGTTCACCCTGGCTGGCCGGGCTATTCGCCGTGATCACCCGTCCGAAACAGACGCCGAGCAAGCCGTCAGCACCCGGGAGGCCGAACGTCCGGACGGCGAATTCCTTACGCTGGGGGAAGATTTCCACAACCACGGGACGTGGCGGCGTCGCGCCGTAACGATCGGCGAGCGTCTTTCGGGCCCGGACGAGCAGATCGACCACGCGACGCCCGTAGAGATCCGCCTCGCGCGGGTCCATCCGGACAATCAGGCCATCGGCCTCAAGCGTCCGGAACCCGCCGAGTCGATCGTGGAGAGTCGACAGGTTGAAAGCGACGACATTGTAGGGATCGCTAGTAACGACGTCGGCGGCGAGCTTCCAGCCTTCGGACTCCTCACCGAGCCGGAGCAGATCCTGGCAGAGCTGCAATCGGGCGGGCTGGTAGGACGGGTCAAACTCAAGCGACTTCCGCTGGTAGGCGGAGCCCTCGGCAAACCGGTATTTCTGAGAGAGCTCGCGGCCGATGATGTGGTCGACCTCGGGGTTGCGGCTCCAGTGCCCGAGGGCCTTCGAGCGCGCCTCGGCCTCGCCGGCCGGATCGCTCCGCAGGTGCGCCAGAACGGCTTGATAGGCGAAAGCCCTGGGCTCGTGCGGATTGACCTCGTGCACCTTCGCCAGCAGTCTCGCCGCCTCGTCGTACTTCTCGTCCTCGACCAGGCGATCAGCGGCCAGGATCAGGCTGTCGACATGGTGAGGGTTGAGCTTCAGGGCCTCGGCCAGTTCCTTGCCGGCGGCCGGGCGATCGTCGGAGGCATAGGCCCGGGCGAGCAGGTAATGATAGTAGGGGTCTTCCGTCGCGGACTTCTTCGGGGCCTTGCGGAGCGTTTCGGCGGCCAGCGCGAAATCCTGTTTCGCCAGGGCAAGCTCCGCAATCGCATGGTACCCGTCGAGCAGGTCGGGCTGGCGCTTGATGGCCGGGTCGAAGAAAAGGTCGAGGACCTTCCGCGAGTCCTGCCCGACCAGCAGGAAGTATCGGCCGAGGGCCACCAGCCCTTCCGGAGTGGCGAACCGCTGTGGCGAGCCCATCACGATCCGCTCGAGGTTCGACATGAGCCGAGGGATCTCGTCGTCCCGGCCGTTGAACCGGTAGACATCGCGGGCGACCAGTCGGAGCGGGATACTGGAGTGCAGGTGCCGGAACGAGACCTCAACTGTCTCCATCGCCGCCCCGTACCGGCCGCGCTGCATCTCGGAGGCGATCTTGAGGAGACGCCAACGCTCGTCCCATCCGTTGAACCCGGCGAGTTCCGCGGCGGCGGCGCGGGCGCACTCATCATATTTGCCGGCGCGGAAAAGGGCTTCGGCCTCGTCGAGGTCGGCCGCGGTGGCCGCGCCGGCCAGAAGGGACACGCTCACGGTCGAGACGAGCGCGGCGAGCGGGCGGACGAAAGATCGCATCGGGGAATCCCGCCGGGATGGTCGAGCCAGTGGCCGGAGAATCCCGGCCGGGAGGTCGCCGAGAGAGGCGGCGACCCGGATGGACGTTCATTATAGAACGGGCGCCATCCGGATTGCCAAGCGCGAAGTCTCGGCGACCACCGACCTTAACAATCCCGGGGATCGTTATGTCTTCAACTGGCCGAGGCCGCCGCCTCGGCGGCTCGGGCCCGACGGAGCCGGACCGGAATCCGATCAGCACAGGCCACCGTTGGGGCCGGGTCGATCGGGATCGGGTACCCGCCGACCCGTCGTCGCGATCCGGTCTGGACGCGCAGGTCGCCCGTTTCACCCGCGGGGGACCTGGAATCGCCCGCTTCGCGCATCCGGGTCAACGCGTCGAGGGTTCGCAGCAGCACCCGGCCACAGGCAAGCTGATAGCGAAGCATCCGCTCGGAGGTGTCCTTGACCTCCGCGATCTCGGCCGATCCCTCCGAAAGCCGAGGCCGATCGGCCTGATCGATCTGCCAGGAGAGCGAGACCGCCCGCTCCACCAGATAACGCTCCACCTCGTTCCGAGGGCCAAGACTCCCTGTCCACGCCTCCAGACGCTTCCGATACTCGCCCGACTCGTCGGTCGTCCATGCCCCCGGACGGCCTGTCTGAACCCCCAGACGCTTCCGGATCGGCCCGGGTCGTCGCCACGTCGACCGAACAATCGCTGTCTTCGCGATGATTGCCATGATCGTTGCCTCTACCGCGGAATCTTCAAGTTGCCCATCCTCTTGCCCCGGAGTATAGGAAATTTCCGGCGTCTTCCCGGGATTTTTCCCAGAATTCTTTTTCCGAAAAGTCGCCAGCGAGAGCGAACGGCGCAAGGAATCGGATTTTCCTGGTGCGAGATCTGGGTGGGTTTTTGCGAATCCGGGATCAGAGACGGTTGCGGACGTTGGTTCGATCGGTGGAGAGATCGCCGAGTCTGCGCACCTCGCGGACGAGCTCGGCCATGAAGGAAGCCAGCAGAAGGAGCGGGACGGAGAGCATGAGAAGGGCCAGGGCACTGGCGAGTCCGGCGATCAGCGCCGCGGTCGTCCGATCCGGAGCCGAACCTGGTCGGAGCAGTTGGAAGAGGAGGTAGCCCAGGACCGGCAGGCCGACGCCGAAAAGAACCGAGGCCGTGACGATCATCCGGGTGCGCCACAACCGAAGGAATCGATACGCCCACGACTCGTCGCTCTCGATCGAGACCGGCGCCAGAACGGGAATCTCATCGGAACTGGGGGGCTCAGGACTCGTTGAATCCGGGATGGGACCCCATTCCGGGTCGGACTCGCCCTCGGCGTCGCCCAGTGTGAAGGTCAGCTCGTAGTTGGAGTCGCCCGGGCTTGCCAGACGCGTGCCGACCGGGGGATCATCAAACCCGCTGAAGAATCCGTCGTTTCGATAGGCCGATCGTGTCTCCGCGCGTCCGACGCCTGCGATGGCGTCGAACCCGGCCGTCAGAGCCTGGCCAGCTCCGCTGGGGGCCAGTTCAGGCGTCTTGAACATCGCACGGCACTTCCGGCACCGGAGGCTGTGAGCCTCGGGCGCCCACTTGTCCGGCAAGTGCCCACGTCGTCCGCAGTTTGGACAGCGAATGTACATGAGCGGGTCCCCGGAACCGACGATTCACCAGTGGCGTTGGCAGATTAATCGAACCGTCTGGGCGGCGCCAAATCGGTTGTTGCTTTAAATCAACATCAGGCGGGCACGTCGAGGTATGGCAAAGGGAACCACACGCGATCCCGCACTTCTTCGGACGTTTCCGGCGGTATGCAGGTAGCAGGCCAATCCTGGCCGTCGTCGTCGGATTTGGTGGTGGATGATGGTGGTGCCTTGAAGAGACGGGCTTGGAGCAGAGAGGGAGTCCGGCTAAATTACTGGCGCCCAGGAGGGGCGGGAGGCCGGAACCATGTTCGAGATGGCGGGGATGGAGGAGGTCGATGGGTCGTCGGCGGGGGAGACCTCGCGGCGCGACCGGGCGGTTCGTCTGGCTCTTGAGGGGCGATATGCCGAGGCCGAGGCGGTCTCGCGCCAGGCGCTGGCGATCGATCCAGGAGACATCGATGCCCTCAATGAGCTGGGCGTCGCGGTCTGGCGGCAGGATCGTGCCGAGGAAGCCGAGGCGATCTATCGAGAGGCGGCGCGAAGCCACCCCAACGACTATCGGGTCTGGACCAACCTTGGCCTCCTGCTCATGACCCAGGAACGCGATCCCGAGGCCGAGGAGTGCTTCCGGACCGCGCTGGCGATCCATCCCCGGATCTTTCACGCGGTGATGAGCCTGGGGTCCGTCGTTTCGAACAGGGGCGACTTCGACGGGGCCGCGCCGATGCTGGAGCAGGCGCTTCAAATGTGCCCGGATTCAGTCGAGGCCCTTCAAAATGCGGCGGTAAATCTCGTCCGGCAGGGACGCTGGCGGGAAGCCCTGGCGCTCTACGACCGAGGGGTCGCCATCGACCCGCTCAACCCCGACCTTCGGCGCAACCGGGCTTACGCCTTGCTGGCGACCGGCCAATACGAGCAGGGATGGCCCGAGCATGAGTGGCGGCTCAGCCATCCCAAGCACGGAGGCGTTCGGATCAACCGGACGTTCTGGAACGGAGGACGGTTCGACGAGCAGACGCTCCTGCTCCACTTCGAGCAGGGCTATGGCGACACGCTCCAGTTCGTCCGGTTCGCGCCGATGGTCAAGGCGCTGGGAGGGCGTGTGACGCTCCTCTGCCAGCCGTCGCTGGTCCGGCTGCTCTCGAGGTGTGAAGGAGTTGACCTGGCCTGCGATGGTCAGGGTTTCGAACCGGCCTGCCACATCCATGCCCCGCTGATGAGCCTGCCGGCGATCCTGGGGACCACGGTTGAGACGATACCGGCGCGGGTTCCGTACCTCCAGGCCGAGCCAGCACAGTCCGAACACTGGCGATCGATTCTCGATGCCTCGACATCCGTCGACCAGGAGACGGGTGTTCGACCGTTTCGGATAGGGATCGCCTGGCAGGGGCAGCCGAAGCATCGAGCCGACCACTGGCGATCGTTTCGGCTGGCCGAGTTGGAGCCCATCGCCCGGATTCCAGGAATCTGTCTTGTCAGCCTTCAGGCGGAGCACGGAACGGAGCAAATCGCTGGTCTGGGTGGTCGCTTTCCGGTGGTCGAGCTTCCTGGCCGGCGTGCCCGGGATTTCAGCGAGACCGCGGCGATTGTCGCGAACCTCGACCTGGTTATCGCGCCCGATTCGGCGGTGGCCCATCTGGCGGGGGGGATGGGTGTTCCGGTCTGGATGGGGCTCTCGGTCGCCTCGGAGTGGCGATGGATGACCGGCCAAGACGATTCTCCCTGGTATCCGACCCTCCGGCTCTTCCGACAGTCTCGATTGAACGCCTGGGGTGAGGTCTTCGAGAGGATGGCCCTGGCACTAACGGCGGTGGTCGAGGGGCGCGAAGGTTTTCGAGGATCGCGGGCGGCCTGATCGGTCCCTTGACGCTCGCGGGCGAGCGGGCCTAGCATGATCCCGTCGCGTCCTGCCTGTCGGTCGGTCCGCGACGGGTGATCTCATTGAGGGAATCGGTCGATGCCGGAGCGGATCGCGGGCCCGACTCGGGTGGAGGCGGCCGGGAACAAGCCCAAACTCATCGACGAGTTCGTCGGTCGCGTGAACAACGGCGAGGCCGCGGTGAGCATCGCGCGGATGCGGAGCCCCGGCGGATGGGTCGAGCCGGGCCAGACGCCCGAGTTTGACGAATACACAGTCGTCCTGGCCGGACGGCTTCGTGTCGAACACCGCGACGGAACGATCGAAGTGGACGCCGGACAGGCGGTGGTCGTTCGTCGGGGCGAGTGGATTCGGTACAGCACCCCCGATCCCGAGGGCGCTGAATATATCGCCGTCTGCCTGCCGGCCTTCGGACTTGAGGCCGCCCATCGCGACCCCGAATGAACGAACCGCGACCGGAGACCACGCCATGGCGACCGACGGATCGATGAAAGGAAAGACCTGCCTCGTCACCGGGGCGACCTCCGGAATCGGCGAAATCACCGCCCGCGAGTTGGCCCGAATGGGGGCGCGGGTGATGGTCGTCGGCCGGTCGGTCGAGCGCTGCGCCGCGACCCTCGATCGGATCCGGTCGGAGACCGGCTCGAACGCCCTGGAGTCGATGGTTGCCGATCTCTCGGTGCAGGCGGAGGTCCGTCGGCTGGCCGCGGAGGTCCGCGACCGACTCGATCGGCTCGACGTGCTGGTTAACAACGCGGGCGGGATGCTCCTCGAGCGGCGGGAAAGCGCCGACGGAATCGAGATGACCCTCGCTCTGAACCATTTCTCGTATTTCCTGCTCACGCAGGAACTCCTTCCGCTGCTGAAGGCCAGCGCCCCTGCTCGGGTGGTGAATGTGGCCTCGGAGGCCCATCGGGGCGGTCGGATTGATTTCGACGACCTCCAGCAGGAGCGTCGCAAGTACGGTGGATGGCGGGCCTATCAGCAATCGAAGCTGGCGAACATTCTGTTCACCGATGAGCTGGCGCGTCGGATCGAAGGGACCGGGGTGACGGCCAACTCGCTCCATCCGGGATTTGTACGAACGCGATTCTTCAGCGAGTTCACGGGCTGGATGGGCTTTCTCTTCAAGGCAATCGCACCGTTCGCCGCGATCTCGCCCGAGGCGGGGGCGAAGACGACGATCCACCTGGCGAGTTCGCCGGAGGTCGAAGGCGTTTCGGGCCGATACTTTGATAAATGCAAACCGGCGGTGCCGTCGCGCGAGGCGCAGAATCGCAACGCCGCTCAAAGGCTCTGGAAGATTAGCGAGGCGATGATCGAAGCGGGTTCCGAAAGGAGCATCGCGGCATCCGATCGTCTCTGATTCGCCCGGTACGCTTTTGCCGTTGCCGAATCCCCGGGATTCCCGTAAGTATCCCCTGAAAGCTCTCCTTGCCAGTCGGAGCAAGGGATCCCTCTCGCACCTCTCAGGCGATTCTCTCGGGGTTTTCGGGATTTTTTCAAGGAACGGTCCGCGCCGGTCCGATGAGCCAGAGATTTGGACGGCCGGACTCAGGGGCTCGACTTGCCCGAACGGGCTGGGAGTCTGGTCTGATCCCGGATCGAGGTTCGGCCCAGGGGAGGCAGGCGCGAGATGGCTTACGGCCGAGGGCGCCTGGCACGAGCCGGCTGGCTGGTCGTCTCGCTCAGCCTCGGGGCCGGGCTCCGGACGCCCGCTCTCGGCCAGACACCGCCCTTGCCCTCCAACGATCCGAACGGATCCTCCGCATCGACCGGTTCCGCGAAGGACGACTCGGTCGAGGAGCGGCTCAAGAAGCTGGAAGAGCAGAACAGGAAGCTGCTCGACCGGCTCGAAAAGCTCTCGGACGAGAATCAGAAGCTCACGAAGGAGGTCAAGGACCTTTCGACGAAGGTCAAGGAGAAGGATTCCAGGGATTCGGGCGAGAGCGATGGAGCCGGCCCAGGCGATCCGAAGGACAGTGGTCTCGCGGGGATCGGACCGGCGGACAGTCCCGAGTTGCCTCCCGAGGCCTATACCGAGGGGGGTATGCGCTCGAGCGGTCTTCGTCTCCTGCCGAATGCACAGATCAAGGGGAATCGCCGACTCGGCCGGGTTCCGCTCAAGGGTTATTTTGACTACGGCAAGGATGGGGTCGGGTTCGCGACCGAGGACGACGAGTTCATCCTGAAATTCCGGGCTGAGTTGCAGGCTGACTCGCTGGACTACCTGGGCGCGACACAGGCGTTGACTCACAGCGGTTTTTACATCCCCCGAACGCGATTTTACTTCCAGGGTCACTACACCCGGCCGATCACCTACCAGCTCTCGTTCCAGCGGAGCTACACGACGTTCGGCTTTTTGAACGTCTTCCTCAATTTTAACTATGATCCACGTTTTCAGTTCCGAATCGGCCGATTCAAGGTTCCCTTCGCTTACGAGTGGTACAAGCTCAATAACTGGCGGTTGATTACGCCCGAGCGTTCGCTTTTCAATGAGAATTTCGGTCTCAACCGGATGGTCGGCATCCAGGAGTGGGGCTCTTTTCTGGAGGATCGGATCGAGTACGCGGTTGGGATGTTCGATGGACCGCGGAACTCGATTCAGGACTACAACTCCGCGAAGGATGTGGTCGCCTTCCTGAACTTCCAGCCGTTCGTTCGGACGGACTCGTTCCTCAAGCGTCTGAACTTTGGCGGCTCGTTCGACTATGGCATTCAGGACAACATCGATCAGCCGGCAGTGATGCGGACCAACGTCAACGCCGCCGCCGTGGGGCTGAACGACACCGATCCGGTGAACAACGCCGCCGTTCCGTTCCTGGCGTTCAACTCGAACACCCGAGAGCGGGGGTTGCGCCAGCTCTACGATTTACACCTGGCCTACTATTATGGGGGACTCTCCCTGATCGGTTCGTTTGGCGGCGGGATTGACAGTTACGCTGTCGACAACCGAAGGCCGGTCCCGCTCCAGGCCGATGGGTATTACATTGCCCTTGCGTATTTGTTGACTGGCGAGACGCTCGCCGAGCGGACCGTGGTCGACCCGATCCGCCGGTTTGACCTCCGCCCGGGGAAGTTTGGCCTGGGTGCATTCGAGCCGTTCTTTCGGTTCAGCAACGTCTCGGTCTCGAATCAGGTGTTCACCTCGGGGCTGGCCGACCCGAATCTCTGGACCAACCACGTGAACATGACCGACGTGGGGATGAACTGGTATCTGAACCGATCGATCAAGATTTACTTCGACTGGCAGCACTCGATGTTTGGCCAGCCGATCTATTTCCGGTCGGGCGGGTTCCGGTCGACGAATGATTTGCTCTGGCTCCGGTTCCAGTTCTACTTCTGAGCGCCGATGTCCCGTGCCGCCGGCGCGGGAGTTGCGGCCTCGGTCTCGCTTGACCCTGCCGCGAACGAGGGCCTATCATTTCGGGCGGGGGTCGAGCGATCCTCCGGCGTTGCGGGGGTCGAATATCGCCGGCCGCCAGGCCGGGTCACTCGGGGCCGTTCGATGCGAGTCGAGGTCGATTTCCAGGGGTCGAACCTGGAGTTCGAGATTCCGGAAGAGCGTCTGGTTGCCCGGTGGGGAGGGCCGGAAGGGCTCGATCCGTCGGCCGCCGTGTCGGCCATCGCCGAAGCGCTGGAGCATCCCCACGATTTTCCGGCGTTCCGGCAGATGCTCGTGCCGGGCGACCAGGTTGCGCTGGCGATCGACCCGGAGATACCGGGCGTCGATACCGTCGTGGCGGCCATGATCGAGGTACTTGGGTGTGCTGGGATCGATCGCGAGACGATCACGATCGTCTCGCCGGCCAGGCCAGGCGGCGGCCTGTATGGGGGGGGATCGGTCGAGGTACATGACCCCGACGACCGCTCACGGATCGCGTATCTCGCCAGTACCCGGGCGGGACGAAGGGTCTACCTGAATCGGTCGCTGACCGATGCCGATGTCGTCGTGCCGGTCGGCCTGCTCCGTCACAACTCCGAGGGGGGCCATCGGGGGCCCTGGAACCTGCTCTTTCCCGGGATGAGCGACCGGTCAACCCTTCAGGCGTTCCGCGGGGGAGGCGCGGCCGGCTCCGCGGAAGCTCGGTCTCATCGCCAAGAGGCCGAACTCGAAGAGGCGGCCGAGGTGAGCTGGTTGCTCGGCTCTCAGTTTCACGTGGGGATTCTGGCGGCGGCGTCAGGGATGCTGGAAATTCTCGCCGGACGCGACGTCGCCGTTCGCGATCGGGGGATTGCCGCGATCGATCGGCACTGGACGATGGAGGCACCCGAGCGAGCCGAACTGGTGATT
This sequence comes from Planctomycetales bacterium, assembly GCA_027449865.1. GTDB lineage: Bacteria > Planctomycetota > Planctomycetia > Isosphaerales > Isosphaeraceae > JAKAUH01. Next base: position 407 of record DAIDKV010000208.1, on the reverse strand, counting down.
GCGGGCGTTGGATTCCGAGACGATCCGGGCGACCGTCCCGCCTCACTGGAAGACCTGGCCGCCGCGATCGAGACGGCGGCCGGCCTGGTCCGCCGCGGCGGCCGGATCGCGATCCTCTCGCGTGCCTCCGGGCCGATCGGGCCGGCCTTGCAGCGGCTATCGACCCTCGATGATCCGAGTGAGGCGGCCTCGGCCCTGCGCGAACTGGAAAGCGCCGAGGATTATCCGATCGCCCGGCGAATCGCCCGCGCCGCCGCCTGGGCCGACCTTTTCGTCGCCAGCGGCCTCGACCCCGACCTCGCCGAGGGACTCTCGATCGTTCCGATCGAGAAGCCCGAGCAGGCCCGTCGGCTGGCCGCCGCGGCGGGATCGGTGACCTTTGTCGGGCATGCCGAGATGACTCGGGC
>DAIDKV010000207.1 GCA_027449865.1 Planctomycetales bacterium | reverse complement strand
AAGAAATCGAGTGCCGTTCCGGGGACAGACTGTGAACTCATGGGAGACCTCGGCGCGAACGTGTAAGTTCTCATGGCACAAGAGCTTAGACGCCGAACGAGGTCTACTTATTCGATCCGGGCTGAATAATCCGGGCTAGAGGTGCTGGAAAAGCCTCTCCGCCTAGACATCGAACCCCTCCGCCGAGAGTGATGCCCATGCTTGCGACCAGGGTAGCTAGATATTAAGCTGGCGAAATTGGTCACATTGATCCCCCATCGCCCATAATGGATAGGCGGATCACCCACAGTCTGACGCATCGCCGCCGCGTTCGCTTATCCCTCTTCGCCGACCGGGCGGGCCTGGACGAGGCCGCAAAGTCCATGATTTGTCGTGCAATCTCCGGAGACTTCCATTAGTTAAGAGAATCTTAGAGAAAAACATATCATGGAAAAGCTGGAAGACATCACCCGAGGCAGTTCGATCCGCGGTATCCTCCCGGAGGGTTTGGCCGGGGTCCTCGACGTCAAGTGGCTCGGGAGCGTCGCCGTTGAGGTCACCTACAAGGATGCGGGCGGGCGTCTCGGCCATGAGTTGCTCTACCGCGACCGCGAGGCGACACTTGAGGTCGTCACCGAAGGCCGCCCTTGGAGCTTCGACGGCGACGGCACGCTGTTTCGGCTGGTCTCTGAAGCCCATCGCATCCGTCTCGCCCACCTCTTCGATCCGCTGCTGGCTGTCCACACCTCGCTGGTGGACCCGCTGCCGCACCAGATCACCGCCGTCTACGATGAGATGCTGCCCCGCCAGCCGCTCCGGTTTTTGCTGGCTGACGACCCCGGCGCCGGCAAGACCATTATGACCGGCCTTCTCATCAAGGAACTGATCGCCCGCGGCGACCTGAAGCGCTGCCTCATCGTGAGCCCCGGGAGCCTGGTCGAGCAGTGGCAGGACGAACTGGACAGCCGGTTCCACGTCCCTTTCGAGATCATGACCAACGACAAGCTCGAAGCGGCCCGCACCGGCAACTGGTTCCTCGAGAATCCGCTTGTCATCTGCCGGCTCGACAAGCTCAGCCGCGACGAGGATGTCCAGGCCAAGCTGGAGCAGACGGACTGGGACCTGATCGTCTGCGATGAAGCCCACAAGCTCAGTGCCACCTACTTCGGCAACGAGATCAAGTACACCAAGCGCTATCGGTTGGGGCAGCTCCTGGCCAGCCTGACCCGGCACTTCCTGCTGCTGACTGCCACCCCGCACAACGGGAAGGAGGCCGATTTCCAACTCTTCATGGCGCTGCTGGATGGGGACCGCTTCGAGGGCAAGTTCCGCGACGGCGTGCACGTGGTCGATACGTCGGACATGATGCGCCGGCTGGTCAAGGAGCAACTCCTCAAGTTCGACGGCACGCCGCTCTTCCCCGAGCGAATCGCCTACGCGATTTCCTACGCGTTCTCCGACGCCGAGGCCGACCTCTACCGCCGGGTGACCAACTACGTCCGCGAGGAATTCAACCGAGCCGAGGCTCTGGAGAACGAAGGCCGCAAGGGCACGGTAGGCTTCGCACTGACGATACTCCAGCGTCGGCTGGCCTCCTCGCCCGAGGCGATCTACCAGTCGCTGAAGCGACGGCGGGAGCGTCTGGAGAAGCGGCTCCGCGAGGAGCAGCTCCTCAAGCGCGGCGAGGAGGTGCGGATCGACCTGGGCGCCGGCGCTCCCACCCTGAACGCCGACGACATCGAGGACATCGAGGACGCGCCGGATTCCGAGGTCGAGGAGACCGAGGAGAAGATCCTCGACCAGGCCACCGCGGCGCGCACCATCACGGAATTGCGCCTCGAGATCCAGCTCTTGTCCGACCTGGAGAAGCTGGCGCTGCGCGTCCGCCAGTCCGGCTCCGACCGCAAGTGGGACGAACTCTCGAAGCTACTCCAGAACAATTCGGAGATGTTCGACGCCTACGGCCATCGACGCAAGCTGGTGATCTTCACAGAACACCGCGATACCCTCAACTACCTGGCCGAGCGTATCCGGGCCCTGATCGGCCGGCCGGAAGCCTTGGTCACCATCCACGGCGGCGTCGGCCGCGAGGACCGCCGCAAGGCGCAGGAAGCCTTCACGCACGACAAGGAGGTCGAGATCCTGGTAGCCACGGATGCCGCAGGCGAGGGCATCAATCTCCAGCGCGCCCATCTGATGGTCAACTACGACCTGCCCTGGAACCCCAACCGCCTGGAGCAGCGCTTCGGCCGGATTCACCGCATCGGCCAGACCGAGGTCTGCCACCTCTGGAACCTCGTCGCCAAGGATTCGCGCGAGGGCGAGGTCTACAACCGCCTGCTCGAAAAGCTCGACGAGGAGAGGAAGGCTCTCGGCGGCCAGGTCTTCGACGTGCTGGGCCAGCTCACCTTCGAGGACCGGCCGCTACGCGACCTGCTACTGGAGGCGATCCGCTATGGCGACCGCCCCGAGGTGAAGGCCAAGCTCTTCCAAGTCGTCGATCAGGCCATGGACCGCAAGCACCTTCAAGAGCTGGTCGAATCCCGGGCACTGTCCCACGACGCCATGGACGTGACGAAAGTCCGGGCGATCCGCGAGGACATGGAGCGCGCCGAGGCTCGGCGGCTCCAGCCGCACTTCATCGCCGCGTTTTTCCTCGAAGCGTTCAGGGGCCTGGGCGGCGCGATCCACCAGCATGAGGCCAAGCGCTACGAGATCAAGCATGTCCCTGCCCTGATCCGTAGCCGCGACCGCCAGATCGGCCGCGGACAGCCGGTACTCCAGCGCTACGAGAGGATCACCTTCGAGAAGGACCTGATCAGCCCGCCCGGCAAGCCGCTGGCGGCGTTCGTCTGCCCCGGCCATCCGCTACTCGACGCAACGCTGGATCTGGTCATCGAGCGTCACCGCGATCTGCTCAAGCGCGGCGCAATTCTCGTCGATGAGAACGATCCCGGAGAGGACGTCCGTGCCTTGCTGTATCTTGAACATTCCATCCAAGACGCCCGTACTGACCGCGCTGGCAATCGGCGGACCGTTTCCAAGCGGCTCCAGTTTGTCGAGATCTCCGGCGACGGCCAGGTGCGGAACGGCGGCTACGCCCCCTACCTGGATTATCGGCCGCTCACCGAGGCTGAAGGCCAGGCGCTGGCGTCCTACGCTTTCCCCGAGTGGGTGCGCGCCCACCTGGAGAGCCAGGCCCTTGAATACGCGGCGATTCACCTGGTTCCCGATCACCTGAACGAGGTCCGCCGCCGGAAGGAAGAACTCGTTGCCAAGACGCTCGCCGCCGTCAAGGACCGGCTCACCAAGGAGATCAACTATTGGGATCACCGGGCCGCCATGCTCAAGGACCAGGAATCGGCCGGCAAGGTCAACGCCAAGCTCAATTCGGGACTGGCCCGGCAGCGTGCCGACGAGCTGGCCACGCGGCTCCAGAAGCGCACCGCCGAGCTGGAGCAGGAGCGGAAGCTCTCCGCGTTGCCGCCGGTCGTCCTCGGCGGCACCCTGATCGTACCCATTGGCCTGCTGCGGACGCTCCAAGGATTTCCGGCCGACACACCGCCGGAATTCGCGCTGGAGACCGAGATCAGCGAGCGGCTCGCCATGCAGGCGGTGATGGATACCGAGCGGCGACTCTGCTACGATCCGCGCGACGTGAGCGCGGAGAACCGGGGCTACGACATCGAGTCCTCCATCCCGGGCACGGGAAAACTCCGTTTCATCGAGGTGAAGGGCCGCGTCAAGGACGCCCGGACCGTAACGATCACCAAGAACGAAATCCTGACCGCCCTCAACAAGCCGGAGGACTTCATCCTGGCCATCGCCGTCATCGACGGCGACGCGGCCGATCTTCGCTACGTCCGCAATCCGTTCACCCGCGAGCCGGATTTCTGCGCGACGAGCGTCAATTACGAATTGTCCGCCCTGCTGGCCCAATCGGAGGAGCCGGCATGAGCAAGGCGCCCAAGAAATCTTCCCGGAAAACCGCCATAAAGCGAGGTGAAACCGCGTCGCCGTCGCAGGCCGAGTTGGACGAGGTGCTGGCTCTCATCGACGCCGCGAAGACGCGGGCACTGGCCGCCGTCAACACCACCCTTCTCGAACTCCACTGGACGCTCGGTGAATACATCAGTTGGCGCGCCGCCGCTGCTGGCTGGGGACAGGGCACGGTGAATGCCCTGGCCGAGCACATCGCCCAGCGCCGTCCTAACGCGATCGGCTTTTCGGCTCGAACCCTCTGGCGGATGAGGCAGTTCTATGAAACCTATCGCGATCAGCCGGAACTGTCACCGCTGGTGACGCAAGTGTCCTGGACGCACAACCTCATCATTATGAGCGGCTGCAAGCGCGCCGAGGAGCGCGAATTCTACCTGCGGATGTGCGTCCGGGAGCAATGGGGCAAGCGCGAACTCCAGCGGCAGCTCGACGGCGCCCTGTTCGAGCGAGTCGTCCTGTCTCCGGCAAAACTGTCACCGCCCGTGACAGTTTTGCACCCCGAGGCCGCCTCCATCTTCAAGGACACGTATCTCCTTGAATTCCTTGACCTTCCGCTTCGGCATTCCGAGTCCGACCTCCAGCGTGCCTTAGTCGAGCAGCTCAAGCAGTTCCTGCTCGAGCTGGGCCGCGACTTCTGCTATATCGGCAGCCAATACCCAGTCCAGGTCGGCGGGCGGGATTTCGAGCTCGACTTGCTCTTCTTCAACCGGGCGCTCAACGCCCTGATCGCCTTCGAACTCAAGGTCGTCGAGTTCCAGCCCGAGCACCTGGGCAAGCTTCAGTTCTACCTGGAGGCCCTCGACCGCGACGTGAGGAAGCCCCACGAGCAACCGTCGATCGGCGTGCTCCTCTGCGCCACCAAGAATAACGAGGTCGTCGAGTACGCCCTGAGCCGGTCGATGTCGCCCGCGCTCGTCGCAGCCTACCAGACCCAACTGCCGGACAAGAAGCTGCTCCAGGCCAAGCTGCACGAGTTCTACGCCCTGGCGGAGTCGCAGGCTGGTGCGGATGCCGAGGCCGATATTGTGCCGCAACCCGCGGCACGATTGCCCACAACCCCGAAAAAGCGAAAGGCCCGCAAGACGACATGACTCTGGATTCTCGGAGACTCGCCATCATGCATGGTCCAGATTGTTATCGAGAAGTCGCTGGAGCCGAGCCGAAAAATGCTGGCCATTTTGGACTAAGTTTATGATAGACAATAGGTTGCTGCGAATGCGCTTTGGTTCAGATTTCTCGGGGCGTGATCCAAAGCCGACCCGAAAGGGAGTATCCTGGAGAAACCACCTGATGACCACGGCGATGCAAAAACCCAATTCGCAGTGCGCTTTGACCCAAATCCATCGAGATGCCAGAGGTCGTTCCATTGCCACAAATCGCGTTAATTCAATGAGTTGCGACTATCAGAGCGACGTTGCTGATTGCGGCTCCAAAACCCGAATCGGCCCCTCTCTCGCCGAACGTACCGTCCCGTCGCCGTCAAAAATGTCACCACCGGTGACAGAATTGTTGGCCGTTGCCTCGACGCGAAAGGCACGCACGACGTCATGACCGCCCCCTACCGCAAAAAACTCATCGAGGTCGCCCTACCGCTCAAGGCCATCAACGAGGCGTCGGCCCGGGAGAAGTCGATCCGCCACGGGCACCCGAGCACGCTGCACCTCTGGTGGGCACGCCGGCCGCTCGCCGCCTGCCGTGCCGTGCTGTTCGCCTCGCTGGTCGATGATCCGGACAGCGACCCGGCGTATCGCAAGGCCGACGGGACGGTCGACGAGGACCGCGCCGGCCTCAAGCGGGCTCAGCTCTTCAACCTGATCGAAGAGCTCGTCCAGTGGGAGAACTCGAACAACCCCCGCGTCATCAACGCGGCGCGGGCCGAGATCGCCCGGTGCGTGGCGTCGCGAAAGATCGAGCTGGGAGAACTACAGAAGGACACCGTCGTCTTCGGCATGAAGAAGGGCGAGGCGCATCCCAAGGGAGCGGTTTCCGGCGACGGTACCACGGCCTGGGAAGTCCTGCTGATGCAGGCGAGGCCGGAGGTTGTGAATGCCTTTCTGGTCGAGCACGCCCCGCCGGTGCTCGACCCGTTCGCCGGCGGCGGCTCGATACCCCTCGAAGCCCAGCGCCTTGGCCTGCGGGCTTTCGCCAGCGATCTGAACCCGGTGGCGGTGCTCATCAACAAGGCACTAATTGAGATCCCGCCCAAGTTCGCTGGCCGCCCGCCGGTCAATCCCGAGTGGCAGGGCAAAAGCGAGCAGGAGAAGGCCCTTGCCCGTTGGGAACGCGCCCGGGGACTCGCCGAGGATGTCCGCTATTACGGCAAGTGGATGCGCGACGAGGCCGAGAAGCGGATTGGGCACCTGTACCCGAAGGTGAAGATCACGGCAGAGGTGGCCGCAGATCGGCCGGACCTGAAGGAGTATGTGGGGCAGGAGTTGACGGTCATTGCCTGGCTGTGGGCGAGAACGGTCGCTTCGCCCAACCCTGCGTGTCGAGGAGCCCACATCCCGTTAGTGACGTCCTTTGCACTCTCTTCGGGAATCAAGAAAGCATGGGTTGAGCCGATCGTTGATCGCTCAAGCATGTCTTATCAATTCGAGGTCCGGACACAGGAAGGGCCAGTGCCTCTTGGAACGATCAATCGAACGCGAGGCGACCGCTGTTTGCTCTCCGACGAGCCCATCGCTCGCGAACACATCCGAAGTGAGGGCCGGGCTGGTCGCCTGCGCATCCGCCTCATGGCGATTGTGGCGCAAGGCCGCAAGGAAAGGATTTACCTCTCTCCCATTGAAGGACACGAATTACTAGCCAAAGGTCTGCGCATACCAGACGATGTCCCCGATACGGAAATCACTGGAGACACTCGCTATTTGACTCCAACCACCTATGGAATGACGAAATATTTCCAACTTTTCACCAGCCGTCAACTTACGCTTCTGGGAATACTCGGTGGTCTGGTTGACGAAAGCAGGAGGATGGTGCTAAAGGATTCCAACGGCGACCAAGCTTACGCCAAGGCTGTGGCAACTTATCTGGGCCTGTGCTCCAGCAAATCGGCAGTGTTCAACACGACGCTCGCTCGTTGGAGAGCAGGAGAAGGCAAGTCGGCTCCAGCTTTCGGGCGACAGGCGTTAGCAATGGTGTGGGATTTCACGGAAGTAAACCCTTTCGCTGGTGCTGGCGGTGATTTCGGAGGAGTCGTTGATGGAGCCTATAAGACAGTTTTGAGCCTACCAGCCGCGCCGTCCGGTTTCTCCTCTCAAGCAGATGCGGCAAGGATGAACGCTTCGGGGCTCAACGCGGTATTCAGTACCGACCCGCCATATTATGACAATGTTCCATACGCTGATCTGTCCGATTATTTCTATGTCTGGCTGCGGCGATCGTTGCAGCCGATCTACCCCGACCTGCTTGGCACTGTACTCGTCCCGAAGGCCGAAGAGCTTGTGGCCGATCCGTTCCGTCAGGGTGGCAAAGAGCAAGCGCGCGTATTCTTTGAAAGTGGAATGGCAAAGGTGACAAGAGAGCTGCGCGAGCAGGGTGACTCCAGCTATCCGACAACCATCTATTATGCGTTCAAGCAATCGGAAGACGACGATGACGCGGATGTCGAAGCCAAGGACATGGAAAGCTCCCGTACCTCCACGGGCTGGGAAACATTCTTGCATGGCTTGGTTGACGCGGGTTGGCAAATCGACGGAACCTGGCCGTTGCGAACCGAAGGAACAACGCGGATGCGCGGCATGTCAAGCAACGCGCTGGCGTCCTCCATCGTCCTCGTTTGCCGCCCTCGTCCCGCGACCGCGCGGCGAGCCACACGCACGGAGTTCATGAACGCGTTGCGCCAAGAACTCCCCGAGGCGCTGCGAAACCTCCAGCACGGCAACATCGCCCCCGTGGACATGGCCCAATCGGCGATCGGTCCTGGCATGGGTGTTTTTACCCGTTACGCCAAGGTGATCGAGTCTGATGGCTCTGCCATGAACGTTCGCATCGCCCTGGGCATCATCAACCAGGTCCTCGACGAGGTACTGGCGGAGCAGGAGGGCGAATTCGACGCCGATACCCGCTGGGCGCTGGCGTGGTTCGAGCAATTTGGCATTCAAGAAGGGGCCTACGGAGAAGCCGAGACGCTGAGCAAGGCCAAGAATACGGCCGTGAAAGGACTGGAAGACGCCGGCATCGTGAAGGCCAAGAGCGGCAAGGTCAAACTGGTCAGCCGGGCTGAACTCCCCGACGATTGGGACCCCGCGACCGACAAGCGGCTCACCGTCTGGGAAACCACCCAGCACCTGATCCGCATCCTTGAAACCAAGGGTGAGGCCGCAGCAGCAGCGCTGCTCAACAAGCTTGGCGGCCTGGGCGATACGGCCCGCGACTTGGCTTATCGCCTCTACTCCATCTGCGAGCGCAAGAAATGGGCGGACGAAGCGCTGGCGTACAACAGCCTCGTCATCGCCTGGCCGGAACTCAGCAAGCTGGCGCACGCCGAGCGTGTCAGCCCCTCGGCCGCTCAAGGTCAACTCTTCTGAAGTGGTGAGGATCCATGGCTCAGTCAAATCGGGAACGCGTCGGTAAGGGTCTGGAGCTACTCGCCGCCGGTCTGCGCCCTTTCGTGGAGCGCGAGCTGAAGGCTCGCCTCGGGGCCTCGTGGGAGACCACCGGTAGGGAATCGCCATCGCAGAACCCTAATTGGGCCGACCCGCAGACGCTCCTCGGCGCCATGCTCGACCACTGGAACGCGATCTTCCGCGAATCGCTGGGACAGGCCGAACGCAGCCTCGTCAACGAGCTCAAGGTCGTCCGCAACCAGTGGGCCCACCACGAGCAGTTCAGCAGCAACGACGCGGTCCGCGCCCTCGATTCGATCGAACGGTTGCTGAACGCCGTGTCGGCCGGCGACACAGCCGCCGAGGTTGGCCAGATGCGCATGGACCTGATGCGCGTCATCTTCGACGAGCAGCGCCGCTCCGAGATGCGCAAGAAATCCTACCAGCCGATCGAGGGCAAGCCCCAGGGCGGGCTCAAGCCCTGGCGGGAGGTGGCCACCCCACACCCCGACGTCGCCTCCGGCCGCTACCAGCAGGCCGAATTCGCTGCCGACCTCTGGCAGGTCTACCAGGGCGAGGGATCGGACGAATATAAGCACCCGACCGAATTCTTCCGCCGTACCTTCATCACCGAGGGCCTGGGCCGACTGCTGTCCCAAGCGTTGCTCCGCCTCGCCGGCAAGGGCGGCGACCCCGTTGTCGAGTTGCAGACGAACTTCGGCGGCGGGAAGACGCACTCGATGCTGGCCCTGTGGCATCTTTTCTCGGGGACATCGGCGAGCAACCTCCCCGGCGCCGAGGAGCTCGTGAAGGAAAGCAGTGTCCCGATCGCCAAGGACGTGCGCCGGGCAGTCTTCGTCGGCACCCAGATTTCGCCGGGGCGCGAGCACCAAAAGCCCGATGGCACGATCGTCCGTACCCTCTGGGGCGAGCTTGCCTGGCAGCTCGGGGGCAAGGAAGGCTACGAAATGGTTCGCCAGGACGACGAGCGGGCGACCAACCCAGGCAACGCGCTGAAGGAACTCTTCAACAAGTACGCGCCCTGCCTGATCCTGATTGACGAGTGGGTCGCATACGCCCGCCAACTCCACGGTGCGGCCGACCTCCCGGCCGGGACGTTCGACACGCAGTTCACCTTTGCGCAGGCGCTCTCCGAGGCGGTGAAAGCCGCGAAGAAGACCTTGCTCGTAGTCAGCATCCCGGCGTCGGAGAGCCCGCACCAGCGGGCGGATCACGGCGTCACCGATATCGAGGTCGGCGGCGAACGGGGGCGGGAGGCGCTGGCCCGGCTCAAGAACGCCGTTGGGCGCGTCGAGGCATCCTGGCGGCCGGCCAGTCCCGATGAAGGCTTCGAGATCGTGCGCCGCCGGCTGTTCCAGCCATTGAGCGGCGACAAGTTCGTAACCCGTGACGCCGTCGCCCGCGCCTTCTCCGAATGGTACGGCCAAGAGCAGCAGGATTTCCCGCCGGAATGCCGCGAGGCTGACTACGAGCGGCGGATCAAGATGGCCTACCCGATCCATCCCGAGATGTTCGATCGCCTCTATACCGACTGGTCCACCTTGGACAAGTTCCAGCGCACCCGCGGCGTGCTCCGGCTGATGGCCGCCGTAATCCACTCGCTGTGGGAGCGGAACGACGCGAATCTGCTGATCCTGCCCGCGACAATCCCGGTGGACGACCCGCGTGTGCAATTCGAGCTGACCCGCTACATGGAGGACCACTGGGTACCGGTGATCGAGAAGGACGTGGACGGGGCCAACTCCCTCCCCCTGGCGATCGATCGCGACAACCCGAACCTCGGCCGATACTCCGCCGCCCGCCGCGTGGCCCGCACGATCTATATGGGCTCCGCGCCGACCCAAAGGGCAGCCAACCGTGGCATCGACGAACGGCAGGTAAAGCTCGGATGCGTCCAGCCGGGCGAGGCCGTGGCCACCTTCGGCGATGCGATCCGTCGCCTCACCGACCGGGCCACCTATCTCTACGTGGACGGCAAGCGCTACTGGTACTCGACCGTGCCGACCGTGACCCGCCTGGCCGATGACAGGGCCAGTCAACTCACCGAGGACGATGTCGAGCAGGAGATCACGAAGCGTCTCCGCGAGGCGGCGCGCACGCGTGGCGACTTCGCCAAGGTACATGCCTGCGTCGAGAGCAGCGACATCCCCGACGAGCGCGAAGCCCGGCTGGTCATCCTTGGACCCGCCCATTCTCACGCGGCTCGGGACCGCCAGAGCGCGGCCCGGAAGGAAGCCGCCGCGATCCTCGAATCGCGCGGCGGCAGCCCGCGCAACTACCGGAATACTCTGGTCTTCCTAGCCCCCGACGCGACCCGTCTCCGCGAGCTCGAGCAGGCCGCCCGGCAATACCTGGCCTGGTCGTCGATCTGGGACGACCGCGTGACCCTCAACCTCGACCAGTTTCAGGCTCGCCAGGCGGACACGAAGCGGAAGTCCGCCGACGAGACGGTCGATGCCCGCATCCCGGAGACGTATCAGTGGCTGATCGTCCCCGTCCAGCCCGATCCCCAGGGCCAGCCGGAGTGGAACGAATACCGGCTCCAGGGAGATGACGCCCTCGCCACCCGCGCGGTCAAGAAGCTCAAGAACGAAGGGCTGCTCCAGGTGGACATGGGAGGGGTTTCCCTACGTCTCGAATTGGACCGCATCCCCCTATGGCGCGGCAATCATGTCGGCCTCAAGCAACTGGCCGAGGACATGGCCCGCTACCTGTACCTGCCCCGCCTTCGCGACGAGGACGTCTTGCTGGCCGCCGTGCGCGACGGCCTGGGGCTCCTGACCTGGCGTGACGACTCGTTCGGCTACGCCGAAGGTTGGGACGAGACGAACGGCCGCTACACGGGCCTGCGAGCCGGCCAGGCGGGGCGCGTCGTGTTCGAGGCCGGCAGCCTGATCGTAAAGCCGGACGTAGCCGCCGCCCAGCTTGACGCCGAACGCCAGCCCCAGCCGACTCCCGGATCGACGACCGGGGGACCCGGTCCCATCCCCGGCGACTCTCCAACTGGCCAGCCAGGTGCCACGGGTGGCCAGTCCGGCACCACCGTAACCCCTCCCCCGGTCCAGCAACTCCGGCGATTCCACGGCTCGGTCAAGCTCGACCCGCAGCGTTTGCTCCGTGACGCCTCGAAGATCACCGAGGAGGTCGTCCAGCACCTCTCCAGCATCGTCGGCGCCGACGTCCAGGTCACCCTCGATATCCAGGTCGAGCTACCGGCCGCCGCCTCCGAGAAGCTCGTCCGCGACGTCACGGAGAACTGCCGGACGCTGAAGTTCGATGATTATGGGTTCGAGGAGGCTTGAATTCCATGAGCTACCGCTATCCTCACCCCGGCAACGAAAAGGAATTCGAGCAATTCTGCCTCAAGCTGCTGATCCGGCACTGGAGCAATCCTTCGCTCGAACTTTACGGCAAACGGGGAGAGCGCCAGTTCGGCGTGGATATCATCGACTTGGGGTATTCCAGCCCCTTCAAAGCCGCCCAGTGCAAGCACCACGAGCCAGAGAAGACATTACCACCGGCGGATATACGCGATGAGGTGGAGAAGGCGAAGGGCTTCACCCCCCCGCTCGATCACTATGCCATTCTCACGACAGGAAGAATAACGACACAAGCACATAACGAGGTTATCAGGATCAACCAGGAGCACGCCGCAACGGGCTTGTTCAAGGTCGAGCTTTTCTCTTGGGAGAAGATCGAGCGGCTTCTCGATCAATACCCGGAAGTCAAGGACGAGCTCCTGTCGGTAACGAATTCACAGCTTGTTGAGATCGACCGCAAACTCTCAACCATCCAGGCTGCCCAAGCGGTCGTGCTGGGCGCAACTTCCACCGACCTGATCGATATGGAGATCGACGAGGCACTGAGCTTCCTCACGAGCCACGACCACCAGATGGCCAAGCTCCACCTTCAGAAGATCAAGCGCAGGAAGTGGGACTCGCTCTCGGCCCAGCAGAAGTATCGAGTCGATGCCGCACTCGCCAATGTCCTCCACTCCGAAGGGAAGCTGGCGGATGCAGCCAGACTCCTGCTCGAAGCCAAGAACCACCAGCCCGACACCGAACGCGCACAAGTAAACGAGGCGCTGGCCTACGAATTCCTTGGCGACAGGCAGAGGGCCTACACGCTCGCGGCCGATCTGCTCAAGGCATACCCTATCTCCTCCAAGCTCACCGCTGCACTCATTCGTAACGCGCCGCCGTCTCTTACCTTGGAGGATCTTGAAGATCGGGTCCCGCTTGCAGCGGCTGAGGACGCCGAGGTGTGCGTCGCGCTTGCGATGAAGGCGATGGACCAGTCCCTTTTTGATCGAGCCGAGGAATTCGCGCGCCGTGGGATTGATGCCAAGGACGACTGGATCGCCCCCCATTTTCTGCTGGGGCAAGCGTGCCTCGCGGGCCAGCTCACAAGAGCGGACCGGGAATACTGGGTGAGCCGCCCAACGGTAGACAGATCGAAAATCCAGGAGGCTATCGCTGCATTCGACCGCGCGATCGAGTTGGGAGGTGACCAGCAACGGCCGCACGAAACGGTCGAGCCACTACTCCGACGGGCCGTGGCGAAGGCGCTCTTGGGCAACGAAGACGGCGCCGATGAGGATTTCGGCGAGGCAGTGCGCATCGCTCCCGACGAACCCGGCGTCCTTTACCGCTACGCCGCTCACCTGCACGACCGAGGCGACATAGCCGGCGCGATCAGAGCCCTGAGGAAAGTTCTCTCACTGAATGCCGGGATGGACGTGCAGTATCATCTGGCACGCGCCCTGAGGGAGCGAAACGAGGGCGACGACAGGCGCGAAGCAACCAATCTATTTATCAACATGGCGTCGCTTCAGGCATTGTCGCCGGAGCAAAGCCTCAACCGGCTCAGCCCGGAGAGCCTGTCTCTCCTCCGCGAGGAGGCATTCCACGCCTCCATCGAGGGCCTCATCGAAGAATCTCGCTTGGATGAACTCAGCGGGTTCCTCGACTCGGTTTCGGACGGGCGATTCTCGGGCGTGGCCACCGCCACGGCCCGGTCAAAACAATCACTTGCCGCCGGAGATCGCGCCAAGGCGCTCACGGCGGCGGACGAAAGCCTAGCGGGCATCACCGATCGGACATCCCGCAACGACCTCCGCGCGCTGGCCATCCAACTGGTCAGGCTGGAACGCCACAAAGATGCCCTCCCGCTCTGGGAGAAATTGAACGAACCCGGCGAGATGTCCGGGGACGTCTATCATCTCATCAAATGCGCGGACCGAGTCAATCGTCACGATGTGATTCTCAAGGTTTGCAAACGGCTACGGGAGTCAGGAATCGACGACCCTTGGCTATTGCATCGAGAACTCGACATCCTTGAAGTTTACGATATCGACCAGGCCATCGCTGTCCTCCAGGAATACCTTGCCTCGCACCCCGCCGATCGGGTCAGCCGTATCCGACTCTCGGGTATAGGGCTCCACCGCGAGCGAGCCGACTTGGTCGATGCCCGGCCAGAGGCCATCCCCGATCTGGATACCGTCACGCCGAACACCGGCGCGCTGGCGGTGCAAGTCCTCCGCAAGAGCGGCAGGGCCACGGAAGCCATGCACTATGCGTACGAGTTGTTCCGTCGGAATTTCGACGATCCGGTGGCCAACCAGGCGCTCTTCATGGCCGTGCTGGCGCCGGACTCCGCGCAACCGAATATCCATCATCCCGCGGCGGTTGAGCCGGGCTGCGCCGTATGCTACTCGGAAGAAGGCCGAACCGACACGTGGATCATCATAGAGGACTCACCCAATCCGAACCGGGCGATCGGAGAATACCCGCCGGAAGATCCCTTCGCTGAGGAGCTGAAGGGCAAGCGGATTGGAGAATCCTTTCTCCTCGGGAAGAGCACCGCGCGGGACAGGATGGGCGTCATCAAGGATATTCTCAGCAAGTACGTTTATAGGATGAGGTACATCGCCGATAGCTGGCAAGTTCGCTTCCGGGACATACCCTGGATGCAAGTCTTTCAGACCACACGCCGAAATCCCGCGACAGGCCAGGTCGAGTTTGACCCAACAGACATAATGCTCGTGGCCGACAACCAGTTTCAGCAGAGAAAAACGGCCGAAGAGACGTACAAGACCAGCCTGATACCGATACACGTCTTCGCCCATTTGTTGGGATGCAAAGATTACGATGCGTCTATAATCGCGGCGCTGCTCGCCGGGCTGGAAGTCCGCTGCTGTGAAGGAACGCCGGAGGAGCGCGTTCAGGCAATGGATTCCTTTGAGGGATGCACGGCGATCGTCCTCCACCTGAGCGCCATCGCGACGCTTTCCCTCTTCCGCGAGGAGAGGATTCTGGAACGATGGGATGGGAAACTGATCATCTCCCAGGACACCGCTCAGGAACTGCGCTCTCTCCTCGACGATGCCAGGAGGAATGCGCCGCCACACAGCCGATTTGGCAAGACCGAGCGCGGGTATCACTTTATCCCAGTCGATGCCGAGGCCGAGAAGCTGGAACAGGACGGGCTCAGCACGTGGATCGACGTCGTGCTCGGGAAATGTGAGATCCGGGGCTGCCAGGAACTCGCATCGATGGACCCCGACAAGCGCGAGGAACTGACAAATGTTTTAGGACAGCACGGAGTTGAAAGCATGATTCTTGGTTCTTTGCCAGGGAACGTGCTCTGGGCGGATGATCTGGCGTTGGCCAAGGTGGCGGCGGGCGAGTTCGGTACGCGGCACGGCTGGACGCAGGTTGCGGTCGAATATGGATGCAGGCGGGGGTATTTCGATGAGCAGACCTACGCCACCGTCAGCGCGAAACTTCTCGGCTTCGATTATCGGAGCACCATGTTCAATCAGGCCGTCGTGATCCGCGCCGGGGTTCTCACCGACTGGAATCCGGACAAATGGCCGTTCAAGCAAACCCTGGAGCAAGTCGCGAACGAGTCGCTCGATGCCGGAAACGCGTGCGGCCTCGCAGCGGCGACGATCGCCGGAGTCTACCGGCAAGCCGTACTCGCCATGACTCGGCATTCAGTCCTGATTCGGATCGCAGAAAAGCTGGCATGCCGCAAAGAAGGATTGGACTTGGTGCAGGCATTGATCACGGTCTTGCCGCAACTCTTCGGCCTCAACGTCCTTGGTCTGGAAGAGGCCAGAGGAGTGCTCATCGCATGGCTCACCGAGGCCGTAAGGCGTCCCTCTTTTCGCATGTGACTTAGCTTAATGTCTCCCCACATTCAACTCCGGTCTGACAAAAACTTCGAACCGTGCACGCTCAGCATCAGCCTCTCGATTCCGGAGCCAGGGTTTTGGTTGGCGAGGATGTGGGCGGACACGAGGCAGTGCATCGCGTAAAAGTCTGAGAAGCTGAGGTGATGGGCGACGCTTACCGAGTCCGCCGCCTCCCGGACCTTGGCCGCCGTACGGATGGCCAGCTTGGCCAACGGCGACGCGGCCACCAGCGGATTCTCGCGCAGGATTGAATTCGCGTCGGCTCCCTCGACGTAGACGGAATGAAAAAGGTCGTGCATGGACTGCTTGCTCAGGAGCATCCGCATCGCCGATGTCCTCACCGCCGCGTCGAGCCGAATCAGGTCGGCGAACGGGTGGCCGGGCCCACTCCGTGCGAAGTCGATGAACGCCGGCAGCCGATCAAGCAACAGAATATTACGCCCGTGGATGTCGCCGTGGGTGATGGCGAGACTTAGATTTGGTTGCACGCAGCGCACCGCTTCCTGGACGAGTTCCCAGAGAGAAATGCTCTGCCAAGCATTATTAACTACTGTGAACTCGATGCCTCTTGAGGCGAGGTCTCGGACTGGCCAGTGCAGCCAGAATTCTTCGTCGGGAGAGGCACGCCCTGATCGCTTGCTATTCAACTCGACCAGACGATCGGCGGCACGTTCCACGGCGAGGTAGAGGTCATTCGCCATGCTATCGCATTTCTCGAGGGACTCGATCCACTCCGCAGAACGCAACTTGTCCAGCCGATCCTCGAGCGTCGGAGCTGGATGACCTTCAATATCGGGCGATGCCTGGAGGCGATAGGTGATCGCCGCGCTGCCCGAATGCGCGTGAAATGTCGGACTGGTGCCGTTCGGCTCCCAGTCCGCGACCCAATCACGGTACCGCCGAATCTCCGCCCCCAGCTCCTCCAACTCTCCGACCTTTGCCACGAAAGGCTGCGAACTGCCGTCGTTGAGGAGGAAGATTCGGGCTCCCGAGCGACCGCCCACGAGTTCACGCGTCTCTAATTTACGAATCGTCACCGGACGATGCGGAGGGCGCCGCTCCTCGGCGATCAGACGGAGCAGGGCCGCATCAGACTCGGACAGCCCCAGGGGAAAGAAATCGACGCCCCCGGCGGCCTCCAAACGCCTCGCCGCATCCTGGAGGACGGAGATGTCGGAGAGCGATAACTCGCAGTCCTGCCCGTGGCAGAATCTCCGACCGTCCAGAGGCCCGCAGCGCGCCTCGATGGCCTTCTGCGCGAAGTTGCGGGCGGCCTCGTCGCTGAGTCCGTCCATGCAGGTCCGCGAGAATAGGAAGGTCGAGTATTGGCAGATGAGGCGAATAACCCGATTATGTTCCGATACTTGCAACTGTCTCCAGACCGAGCCGCCGATGACGAATCCGCACAGTCCCGTCGAGGCGATCGTCCAGAGATGGTCCAACGACGGCAAACGAAGCGGCTGGAGGTCGTGGCGGCGAAGCAATCCTTCATTCCGCACGTGCTCATCCGGCGTCCCTACCAGGGCGACGGCGGAATACGCGCTGAACTCAAGCGTTTGGGCAGGCTCCTTCGTGGAAGCCACCTCGGACGGTGCCACGGACCTTGCAGCGGTCTGTAACGGCGCCTGGTCTTGCGTGGTCGTTCGAGGTGGCGCCGCCACATGCCTCAAATCCGCGGGGAGCAGCGTGCGGAGCGCGTTCAGCGCTTCGGGCGAGGCTTCCCGCAGAGGCCCTGCGATAGCCTGCAAGGCGGCCGGGGCCCCCTCCACGATCGTGCCGACGATCAGGCGGAACCGGCGGTCGAATTCACGTCGCGGGATACCAGGCTGATCCCTCAGCGCCCCGGCCAGATCGCCGATCCGCCCTGGGTCGCGTGCTTGTGAAGAATTCTGGCGTCTGAGCCGAGAGAGCGCGCGGTCGAACTCCGCCGTGTCGATCGAGAAGAATCCGCTGTCCCATTCAAACGACGTCTCCATGATTCCTTACCGCAGCGCATTGCCGTATTTTTCCTGACGACTCCTGAACGCCTCTTTGCCGCCCTCCAGCAGCGTGATGATCGGCTCCCTCATTTCGTCCACCGAGCCGCGCCGGCAGGGTTGGGCCTTCCGGGGACCGTCCATCTCCATCACAACGACGCAGTCGGCATCACCGAGAACCGGGATATTCGCGTTGTGCGTGACGAATATCAGCTGGCGCTTATGGCTCAGCGACTTCAGCCGCTTAATGAGCTTCTCTGATACGAATGCATTGTCGAGGTCGTCCTCGGGCTGGTCAACGATGAGCGGATACTCCGCCTCCCGGAGGATCAGCGGCAGCAGCGCCGTGGCCATCTGCCCCTTGGAGAGCTGTTCGATCGGCCTGGCCTCCCCCCGCACCAGCATGGTAATCTCAAGGCTGTCCTCAGGGACGATGGTCTCCAGCTCGAAGAGCCGGATATTATCGAGCAGGTGGCTCACGAGACGCGTCATTTGCCCCAGGTCCCGGCCCAACGCGTCGGCCAGGCGCCTGGCATCGCTCGCCTCGATGATGTCTACCAGATCGGAAGGCCGCACCTTCTCCGCGAGATCTCGGGCGACCTCCGCCTGGTTGCGGAGGTTTGATCGCTGGAGGAGCTGTTCCATCAGCTCCCTGTGACGCGCGGTCAGTACGCCCGGCTCCAGCGTGAGGACGATCTGCTCGCCAAACTCCGAATTGATCTTCTCGATCTGGGCCAGCCGCAACGCGTAGAGCTCGTCCGCCAAGGCGTCGCGCTGGGCTCGTAGGTCACGTCTGCGCGCCAGTTCCCGGGCGTACTTCGCGTTCTGTTCGACCAATTCGGCCTCCACCGCCTCCATCGCCCCGATGTTCTGGCGGAGTGACTCTTCGGTCTTCAGGGCCTCGTTGACTGCTTGCTGGTCCTTTCGAAGCTCGTAATACCTGACGTTCAAAGCCTCGAAGTCGGCACCCACGTCCGCGAGCGCATCCCCGAATGCCTCCGGCCTCTCCGTAACCTTGCGGAGCACGGCGGCAGCACCGGCGAAGTCTGCCAGCAACGCCGCGATCCTGTGGGCGCCTGGGCTGCCGAGCCCTTCGGCGAACGCTGAGGCATCGCGGATCGCGGTTTCCTCGGCGAGCAAGGCACGACATGCATCCATCGCCCGTGCGTGGGACTGTTCGGCAACTTTCAGGCGCTCGAACGCGCGGCGTCGGTCGTTGTAGGCGGCCCGCTCGGCTTCCAGTTCCGGAGAGAGCATGGGACGACTAGCCTGAAGTTCGGAAAGTTGCTTGCGAGTCGGCTCGAGGGCCTGGACCTTTGCTTGTCGCGACTCGATCTCCGACCGCACCTGGCGGATCACCGGACCAATTGCCTTCAAGTCCTCGGTGATTTCCTTCATGCGCCTGGCGAGTTCCGCCACGCGACGTTGGTTAGGCCGGTCGATCAGGGCAAGGCGCCGCTCGGGCCTCTCCGCAATCGTCTGGAGGTCACCCTGCGAGAAGATCTCGATCCTATGGAGTACTGCGGAATCGTCGATCTGCTGGACGCCATCGCGGTACACGCGGGACGGGGCGGGCGCGTTCCTTTCCACGACGTACTTCGATTGGGTCGGGTCGTCGGCAGCGCCAATGGCGCATTTCGCCGTGCCGCCCGCCAGGGTCTCCAGCAGGAGGCCAGCCCGGGCAAAGGGCCCGTTCGAGGTGGCCGGTGCGACGCCGGAGATCATGGGCTCGATCTTCTCCGGCTCGCAGTCAAAGACGTAGCGGATCGTTTCAACCACCGTAGACTTGCACGTCCCGCGGGCGCCGATGATGCAGTTGAGGCCGGGCCTGAACTCGATGGGACAGGATTGGAGATAACCGCTCGTCGTGCTTAGCGACTGCAACGTCCACTTCATCGTGGGAACCTCCATCCTTGAGAACAGGCTGCGATGGGCGGGCATGACCCGTAGCCAGATGAAAAACTCATTACTTCACTTTTTCCCTTTACGCATTCTTATAAATGCTAGATATTTCAATAATTCGTCCTCTTCTTCGGGAGTGAGTTGCTCGCCCGCGAACGAGGTAAGCCGCTGGGTCGGTTGGGCTGCCGCCTCACGTGCCGGGCAGAGGTGACCTGCGAGTTCCATCATTCGTTCGTACGAGCAGGTAACGGGCGCGTTCGCCGGCAACCGGGCACCGTAGACCTTCGAAAGCTCCTGCAAGATCGCCGGGGACGGGCTCGGGATGGCCCCTGTTTCTATCTGACTTAAATAAGCATTTGATACCTTCCGTTCGGAAGCCTCTTCCACCTCCCGCTGAGTCATCTGCGCGGCTTTACGCAGGCTCCATAGGTACTGCCCCAAGGGGCCGCGTTCGGACGGTGACAGGATCGGAGTCGGAACTCCCACGATGGCCTCCTTTTCGGAAGACCAGTCTACGGCAATTGCTTGGGAAATCAAGCAGGCCGGCGCCTTGCACGAAAAAATGCGCGTGCTTGATTTTTCGAGCAAAGGAGATTATAGTGCGAATAGGGTTCGATCCAACTTCCCTTCCGGCATGAGGTCTATCAATGGCTGACGATCACACTGCGCGCGGCGAGGCCGAGCGGCATGAGCTGACTATCATCGTTGACGGCGAGGACGTCGTGGTTCCCCAGGGGCACGTGAGCGGTCGCGAGGTGCTCGAGGCCGCGAAGAGGCTGCCGCCGGACGATTACCTGGTCTACTGGCTTGGGAAAGATAACGTACTGGAAGACTTAGGCCTGGATCGCAGGGTCCATCTTCACGAGCGCGGCGTCGAACGGTTCCTCACCTTCCAGGCCGACCGGTCGTTCCGGTTCGAGATCGACGGCAAACGTGAGGACTGGGGATGCCCCACCATCACCGAGGAGACGCTCCTCAAGCTCGCCGGCGCGGGAGACGGCTTTCGCGTGTGGATGGCGCGGGAGGGCGAGCCCGACCGCTTGATCAACCGCGGCGAATCGGTCGATCTGGGGGCACCCGGCATCGAAAGATTCTATGTCGAACGAGAATGCTCGGTCGAGATCGTCAACGAGGAGAATGGTGCGGAATTTCGGCTTGAGGCGTCCAAGGCCACCAGACTCGAAGCGCTCTTCGCCGAAATGTATGTGAAACTCGGCGTCCCTCGACGCGCTGACGACCGCCTCCGCTGCGAAGAAACGGGCGAGGACGTGTTCGTTTTCGCCAACCTGACGCTTGGCCAGTATATGGAGGCCGGGCATTGCCCCTGCCTGGTCTGGTGCTTCGTCGGCGGCACCGGGGGTGCGGCATGCCGGTGAAGGCCCTCGCGCTCGCCGATCCCGAGATCGCGGCAGCGATCTTCAAAGAGCATCTCGACCGCCTCTGGAACACCGGCCGCCCCGGTAGACGCGGGTGGCTTCGCCATGACCTGGATCCACTTCACACGCTCGTTGCGCTGCCCGCGACAAGGTCGAGCGGGGAGATTGACGCGTACTACTTCCGTCTCGGCGCAGAATACTACGATGCGGCCCCGCCAACGGTGGCGCTTGTCGAGCCGGACGGTCTTACCCATCCTCCCGAAAAGTCGAAGTGGTTCCCTGCCCTCGATCCGAAGCCCTCATGGTTTGGGTTGCACGCAGAGTACCCGTGGCCGAGCGGGCCGCGACGACAATTGGTCTGCTTCACGTTGTCCGCTGAATTCTACATGACGGACCATTCACCCAAGGATTCGGAGGTATGGACGCAGGGCCGGCATACGGTGGCCGCTACGCTCTACCGCCTCGCCGAAGCGCTGTCGCCCAAATACTACCGGGGGCCAGGGGGATGATCACCATTCCGGATTCCCTCTGGGCCGCCATGCTGGCGGAATTCGCAAAGGAGAAGCGGACCGTCGAGCAGGTCTGTTACTTCGACGGCATACTCATTGGCGAGGAGGGTGTCGTCACAACCATCACTATCCCGAGCGCGCTGCTCGAAGCTGGCCGATTCCACGTGACGCCGGAGGCGATGAGCCAGGCCGGCAAGCATCTGCGTGGGTTCAAGCTCCGGCGTCTGGCACAGGTCCATACTCATCCGGGGGAATGGACCGGCCATTCGCGCTGGGACGACGAGTGGACCTACTCCCAGTTACCCGGTTCGCTCTCGATCGTCTTGCCGCATTTCGGCCGCTCGCAGCCGCGGCTCGAGCAAGCTGGCGTCCATCTGCGATCCGGGACTGGCTGGCGCCAGCTTTCACCCGAGGAGGTCGCCTTGTACGTGCGGCTCGTCCCCGGCCTACTTGATTTCAGGAGGATCAATGAGCCAGCGCGTATCGAGCCGGCACGAGGGCGATCTTGGCGGTCGCTTCTTACCCTTTGGCAACGTTGAGCAGGTCGGCATCACGATCACGATCCCCCGCGAGGCCGCAGCGCTACCCTCAACGCAGCACGCGGCCTGGATGCTCATCAACCTCCTGGCGCGTCTCGACGGCATCGTCCACAAGGTCGCCGTCCGTTGCCCCTCCGGCATCGGCCTGAGCGGTCGCGTGATCCCGCTCGCATCCCGAGACCTCGATCTGAGGTCGGCGCTGGTCGTAGGGGGGAACGCGATCGGCATCGTCCCGGTCGTTGAGGAGCTAGAACTCGGTCGAACCATCGTCGTCGGCCCGGCCCGACCGATGTCCGGCGGGGCCGACCTCTTTGCCGCCGGGGGAGGATGGTGCGGCGGAGTATCTCTGACCGGGGCTGGTATGGAGAGGCTGGACTACGAGTCGCCGCTCCCGTTCGGCCCCTACATCGCAGCCTGCATCGCCGCCGCGGAGGTGTTCAAGGCAGCGAGAATGCAGCCTGGAACATACGCCGCCCCTCCATCGGCATTCTATTCCTGCTGGAGCCATTCTGCGGCAGAACTCCCCGCTCGCCTCGGCCCGTCTAACATCGAACTCACCCTGGACGCTTCGCTCGTCGGCGTCGGAGCCGTCGGCTCAGGCGTGTTGCATTCGCTGTGGGCGTGTCCTGCCTTACGGGGCGCGATGGTGCTCATCGACAACGACCCGAAGGGCCTGGACATGACGAATCTGAACCGCTACTCCATTTTCGGTCGGACGTCGGTAGGCTCGCCGAAAGCAACTTCCGCTGCCGGGGCACTCTCGGATTCCTCGATTCGATTTAGCGCGCATGATCGCGAGATCGAGTCCTTCCGGCTGTCGACGCCCCGCGTTGTCTCCGCGGTGGACCGCAACACGGCCCGCGCAGCGATTCAGAACCAGTATCCCGCCCGGATCCTCTCTGGGTCTACATCCGACCTGAGAGCTGAGGTCCTCCGTTGCGGCCCCCCCGGGGTCGGGGCATGTCTTCGCTGCTTCAACCAGCCCGAGAAGATCCCCCCGGACCAAGAACTCCGGTCGAGGCTCAAGACCGCAGGCGAGGCCGAACTCGCGACACTGGCCGAATCGGCCGGGATCTCCTTGGCCGAAGCGAAAGACTGGCTTGCGACCGGGTCTTGTGGCCTCGCCGGAGCACGGCTGCTCCCGTTGCTCCGCCGCGTCGAGGGGGAGCCGGAATTCGCCGTCGGATTCGTTTCGGTGCTGGCGGGCGTCATGCTCGCGGCGGCGTTGTTGAAGGATTGTCTTCCTCACAATGAACCGCTCTCCGAAGCCCGTCAACGCGCTACATTCCAGTTCTTTTCTCCGTTGGCGCGCTCGAATCGCGCTGCCTCTTTTCTTCGAGACCCCGCCTGTCCCATGTGCGCACCAGACTCCATCGCGTGCGCCGCCTGGGCACGTCGATTTGCCGCCATTCCGGTCGTAGGCCCGTGAGTTTCTCCTCCTCGCGCCAAAAGGGTGCACCACCCTCCCCTCTCCCCACCTATCGGAGCGGCTTCAAGACAAACGGTGATGGCGAAAACGGTTAAGTCTCGGCGGATGCCGGAACCGGCGAAGGTCGAGTGTCGCGGCTCATGCGGCGGTTAATCGCAGATCACTTCGAGGTGAGTCTCCAGGTTCTGACTTTGCGGTCGGCGTATCTCGGGCATCTCCTACCGTGAGGCGATGACGGTCCCAGAGCAATCAATAGGTTTCAATGCTTCCGGGCAGATACCCAGGCGGCGCGCCCTGAAGGTCTCCATTGTCCTCGTGTGGCTTGCATGCGACTGTTTGAGCATCCGAACCTGGACGAGGCCGTCATACACGCCGCCAAGCATTTCCGCCCGCCTCTCCAGCGGCGACAGGCATGTCCCACGGCGGGCCCACCCAACAATCCTTGCGCTTGTAAGGAAAAATACCTAGGATTCCTTACATGATCCTAGACGGTAATGTGCCACAAAGTATTGACTCAAAGACACTTAAGCGCGTACGGCGGCGCGGACGTAGGTCCGTGCTTGTGCCGGGGAATTTCGTCGGCGACATACTCGCGGCCCTGGTCGACCTGGAAACCCGCATCAATAAGACCGCGGCCGGATAGGCCCGCGGCCACCGCCGCACAGCCTTGCCAGGTCGCCCTGCGGCCCGTCGACGGATGGCAGCCCAACAGCACCTGATCAATCGCAGGGGCCGCACGCCGGAAAAGCCCCCTCCCCGCTCCTTCCGCCCGTCGTCGACAGCCAGTCGGTCGACACCACCTCCCGCGGCAACCAGCGGGACCACGATGACCGGGAACATCGACAGCCGGAGGCGCCATGCCGTGGTCGACGGCTGGACTCTCTGGCAGCCCTCGTCTCGTCGACAGTCCCAGGCCTATGCTCGGGTTCCGCCGCTGATCGCTTCGCCTCCGCCCTTGCGGACCGGCACGGTCGACCGCCCACCCCCGGTTCCTGGTCGCGAACCGGCGACCGGCACGCCCGGCGCTCGGAAGACCTCCCGCCGTTCATGCCGGATCGCCCGTCGGTTCGCTGAAGGAAGCGTGATCGTGTTTGCTCGGCCCGGCCCCCATTCGGCCTTGGGGGGGCCGGTTCCGGCAAAGGATGTGCGGCGGTGGCCGCTGACGCGGCGATGGTCGGTCAGTCCCCCTATCCCCCGGCGGGGGAACTCCCCCTCCCCTTTCCCGTTTCCCCTCCCCTCCGGGAGGGGACAGCGGGGGGTGGCCGTGGGGGAAAGGCGAGCCGGACAGCCGCTCTCACCCTTGGTTTCCGCGCCACGGCGTGACCACGGCATACCGGGATCATCCGTTACCGTTTCCACTGCATCATAGTATAGTGTTGAAACGCTTTCACATGACAATATTGTCACTGTGTACTAGCAGCCCTCACTGCCGATACACCTTGGTCACGCCTTGATGGGATCACGCGTCACCGTACCCACTGTATCACGGCCTCTTGCTATAGCTGTATTTCATGATGCCGTTGTCACGTTTTCTGAGTATCACGCTGTATCGTGATACCGTGGCCACCGCTTGACGGGATCATGCTCTACCATTTCCACTGCATCACCGCGTCTCTGTATCCCGCTTTCACATAATATTACTTTCACTGTGTGCAGGTGACACGTGTTAGTGGGACACCTGCGCCATGGTGTGGCATTGTCACACGAGGCATTTTTCACTTTACAGTAGTATAATGCGACCCTATGGTCAGGCCTTAGCCGTTTCGCGTGGTACCGGGACGCCTTGATAAGGGCGCACTCTGGTCCCGCGATGACGGTGTCACTCACAGCACGACCTCCGTATGCGCATCATCACGTTCATCACCCAAAAGGGCGGCGCCGGCAAGACCACTCTCGCCCTCAACTGCGCCGTCCTGGCCGGTCAGAAGAAAGCGGCCCTGATCCTCGACCTCGACCCCCAGGCGTCGGCCGAGGGCTGGTATCAGGACCGCGAGGCCGAGGCGCCGCGCCTGGTCAAGGTCGGTTCCTGGCAATTGCCGGAGGCCCTGTCCAATGCTAAGGCCGCCGGATTCGACTATGTCCTGATCGACACGCCCGGCCGCGACGAGCCTTCGACTACCGCCGCCATCCGGGCCGCAGATTTCTGTATCGTCCCCTGCCGCCCGACGCCTGTCGATCTCAAGGCGACGCTGCCCACGGCCGAGGCGATCAAGCGCCTGGCCAAGCCCGCCGCCTTCGTCCTGACCCAGACGCCGCCGAGGGGAGGGCGGATCACCGAGGCCGAGATGGGTCTGGGCATGCTCGGCATCGTCTGCCCGGTGCGCATCGTCGCCCGCACCGCCTATCAGGACGCACACGGCGCGGGTCTCGGCGTCGCCGAATTCGAGCCCGGCGGCAAGGCCGCCGCCGAAATCGCCCAGCTCTGGCACTGGATTGTCCGCAAGATGGAGAAGGTCACGCATGAGCAAGAAACGAACGTCGCTTGACGCGATCCTCAGCCGCACGGTGAACACCGCCCCGGCGGAGCCGCCCGCCGCGCCGCCGTCCGAACCGGAGCCGCCGCGCCGCCGCGAGCGCGTCAAGGGGACGGTCGCGCATTCGACCTATCTGCCGATCCCCGTGCATGAGCAGCTTCGCCGCCTGGCCTTCGATGAACGCCGGAAGATGCACGACTACCTTCTCGACGGGCTCGATCTGGTGTTCCGCCAGAAGGGGTTGCCCACCATCGCCGAGCTCAAGGGGAGGGGAGAGGGATGAAGTCCGGCCGGTGCGATAACGCCATCCCCTTGCTCAATGGTCAAGGTTTCATCGTGTCACGTGACAGTGTGATACCCCGTCACCCGGCTTTGACACCCACCCCGACCCGCTGCTATGGTCGCCGTCTCAACGACATAGCCCGACCGATATGACCCAGCCACCCGAACAGCTCACGCTCACCCGCCACCAGAAGAAGCTGGTCGAGGCCTCGGGGCTGATCCAGGCCGAACGCCCCGACCGGATCGATTACCTGCATACCATCCAATGCCAGTGCGGCATCCCCTACAACAATCCCGGCGACGATGTTCGGGAATGGGACCGCAAGCAGGGCAACGCGATGCTGCGCATCGAGGCCGGCTCCGCCATCGACCCCCGCACAGGCGAGTTCGTCCGGCTGGGCTTGCCGTACGGCGAGAAGCCGCGGCTGGTGCTCATCCACCTCGCGAGCGAAGCCGTCCGCACCGGCCAGCCCGTGGTGGACGTCGAGGACTCGATGACGGCCTTCGCCCGGTCGCTGCGGATCGAGACCAACGGCCACCACCTGCGGATGCTCAAGGACCAGCTCGCCCGCCTGGCCTCGGCCACGCTGCGTATGGGCATCGTCGAGGAGGGAAGGGCGGTGCAAGTCAACACCCAGATCGTCAGCGCCTTCGACCTGTGGTTCCCCAAACAGGCCGATCAGCGTGTCCTCTGGCCCTCGACCGTGCGCCTGAGCGAGGAGTATTTCCAAAGCCTCGGGCGTCACGCCGTCCCGCTCGATCACCGGGCCATCGCGGCGCTTTCGGGCTCCTCGATGGCGCTCGACGTCTACGTGTGGCTGGCGCAGCGCCTCCACCGGATCTCCCCGAAGAAGGATCAATTCATCGCCTGGAACTCCCTGCACCAGCAGTTCGGCCAGGGGTTCGCTCGCGTCCGCGACTTCCGCCGCCGCTTCCTGCATACCCTCCGCCAAGTCCAGGCCGCCTATCCGGACGCCAAGCTGGAGGCCGACGAGAAGGGGGTGACCCTGCGTAACAGCCGGCCGCCGGTAGCCGCCAAGACGCAACAGTTCTCCCTGCTGGAATAGGTTCCTTTGTCCACGATCAGTTGGTCGCGCCTCTCCACGATCAGTTGGTCGCGCCTCTCCACGGTCAGTTGGTCGCGGGGGAGGGCACGGTCACTTGGTCGCGCCTCTCCGCGGTCACTTGGTCGCGGGAGAGCAGCGTCCGCCACGGGTTCGCTCGCGTGGGACGCCTGAAAGAGGCGCATTCCGCCGCCCTGGAAGCACTCCACGGTCAGTTGGTCGCGGGTTTTCAGGGGTTCCTGTGGATAACTCCGCGGAATCTCCAAGTTATCCACGGTCAGTTGGTCGCGCGTGTCACGGTCAGTTGGTCGCAGCGCCTCACGGGAAACTGCGGGCTACATCACGGTCAGTTGGTCGCACAAACCTATATAAGACCTATATACTTAACCTGTAGCTGTCGGGTAAGCGCTGTGGATAACGGCGAAACGCGATCCGACGGTGCCAAGAGAAGCCGCAAAATTGCATGCAAGGGGAGGGGAGGAGGGGCTGAGGTGAGGACCGCACCGGAAGGCGCAGGGAGCGTTGAAACGCTGCGGAGGTCTCATCCTGTCCGAGATGCCAATCAGCACGCTATGGCCTTCTAATCCGCCATTCTGCTTATCGCTGGAAGTCCTGATGCCGAGATCGCCTCTCGCGGCTTCCCACGTCAAGAACCGGGCGACGCCATGTCGTTCCTCCAGAAGCGCACCCGCTCGACAATCGCCATCGCGTCGTAGGTCGCCTCGAGAATGCCCGTCAGCCGCTCCAGATCCCAGCCCTGCTGGAGGCTCTTATACCAGACCGGCTTGACGAAGGCGCGGACGGTGCGCGCCGCGAGGTAACCGACCACCCCCGGCGAGATATGCTTCTTGAGCCTGACGTAATCCGACGTCCCGTCATCCCGTTCGTAGAACGTATAGCCCATCTGCTGCACGGCCCAATGGTGGCCGTGCGTCACGGCCGAGGCCAGGCGATAGCCCGCCTCGTCGTCGTGGACCTGGCTAACGAGCTCCGTCACCGAAGGCATCCGCATCCCAACGCCGCTGCGCTTGTGGTCCTTGCCACGCAGCTTCGGAATCCCGAGCCGGTTGGCCTTCGCTTCCAGGTCCTCGATCCGCTCATTGACCGTATCGAGATCGCTCTGCTTGGATTTGGACGCACGGAGGAACTTCGCCTGCTCGATCAGGCCCTCGTAGCGGAAGGCAAAACTGCGATTGGCGCGTTCGTCGACGGTGATGGCCGGATCCATGAACCAGGCGGCAAGTGCGGCCGTCTCCATCACCGCCCGGACCGACACCCACGGCGCGAACGCTTCGACCGGTTCGGTCAAGGTCTTCGAGAAGGCGACGAGGTGATCGGCCGCAACCTCGACGAGGATGCTGCCCTGGCTATAGGCGGTCCGGATGATTTCAGGGTCGCGGCACGCGGCAATTTCCGCCGCCATGGGGGCGAGGGGGAAGGGTCGGCCAAGATGGTCGTTGAAGAAGGCGGCAACCGCGTCATGGAGAGGGGGAATGGCGGCCAGCAGCCGCCGGGCCGTCGCATAATCGATGATGTCCATGAATCCCCCGGGACTTGAGATCCGCGGTGCGAGAGGCCGAACCTGAGTATCGGATTACGAGATCTGCTTCTGACCCGGCCATCGTAACGCAGGTTCAGGCCGCCGCAATGAAATGCACCGATTCATGCACGTTGCCGGCGTGCGTTTTCGCTTGCTGAACGGTCCGGGATCGTGCATCATCGAATTCGGTGCGTTATCGATGCGGACAACGGGGGCTCTCATGAATCTTAGCCAGGACATCCACTCCCTGACCGATTTCAGACGGAAGACCCCGGAGTTCCTGCGTCAGCTCAAGAAAACCGGCCATCCCGTCGTGCTGACCATCAACGGCAAGGCGGAGCTGGTGGTTCAGGACGCCGCGTCCTACCAGCGGCTTTTCGAGCCCGCCGAACGGCTGGAGACGGTCCAGGCCGTCAAGGAGAGCCTTAACTCGGCCGATCGGGGCGAGGGTCGGCTGATGGATGACGTCTTCGACGCGCTGGAGAAGGATTTCAGCGGGTCCAAAGCCCGGAAATGACCTACCGCGTCGCCATCCAGCCGCGTGCTGTTTGCGACCCGCGGCGACTCGGTCCATGTGCTGACGGTGCGGCACTCGTCGCAGCGAAGCCTTGCCGAGGAGATGAACGAGGAGTAGACGGAAGGGGGAGGCGAGGCCATCCATTGAGATGGGCGCGACGCTGCCCACGCCCTCGACTTGCAGCAAAAGTTGCAGCAGAAGCCCTGGAAACCTTGCCGATTCCTGGGATTCCTGTAAAATATGCGATGACGTAAGTGCCGGAAACCGCTCGTATTTGCGGCAAATCGCGGGTTCGCTCGCTTCCATGGCATGCAAGAGGTCAGGGGTTCAAATCCCCTATCCTCCACTAAGAAAGCCGAGAAATCGCAAGGACTTACGGCAACAGGCAAGAGGTTGCAACTCGGCGGTATCGGATGGGTTAGAAATTCGGTTGTAACCCCGTCCGGTTTTCGGGCCTGTAACCTGCCTCTACTGGGTCGATGACGATCCATTTTTGCTAGCGTCCTGATCAGATTGGACGCTGCTTCCGAATGCCGAACGGACCGGGCCTGCCCGGTCTCGTTGCAAGCTCGGCTTCGCGGGCGATTTCGTCGAGAAGATCGTCATGAGTCGAACATATTGGATGGCCGATGTCTCCTACCAACCCGACGCGCCAGCGAGGGTCTTCGTGTCGGAACCCTCACTGGCGCGTCGGGTTGGTATGAAGAGTCCGCTCCCACCGGCATCGTCCATGCAACCGTTAAGCGCTCGAGGTCCCGTTCCCATGAGCACCCGGTTCGAGTCTCTCCTGGGTGCGCTTCAGAAATCGGCGGAATACAATCGCGACGACATGGCGCCGCCCGCCGCCGTCCTTTAGCCCGAACGACCGGGGTGCTGACCTTCAACCGCCAGGGGCCTTCGACTCCATCGGGAAACCCCGTATCGCGCCGCGAGCAACGCCAGCGCTCCCAGAACCATGTCCCGGGAGGACGGTTCGGGGGTCGCGTATCCCACCACGCCCATCGAAAAATCGGCCAGTCCGTTGTTGTTCGTCGCATAATCCCCGGCGGGCTCGAAGTGGATACCGCCATTCTGGCTGGTGTAAAACGATCCGTCCACGTATGAGTTGCCGTCATTGCCCCGCGGCATCCCGATCGCGTTCGTCCCGCTGGTGGTGAGGATGTCCGAGACAGACTGGTCTCCCGCCACGATCGGGGCCACGGCCAGCCAGTATGTGCCGGGGCCCAGGGTGATGCCGCTGAGGCCGGAAACGGAGACCTCATACTCCTCGTAGCCGAACACGGTGTTGTTCAGATCCTGTTGCGTCGCGGGGTCGGTCCCCGAATCGAGCAGCGTCCCGCCCTGGCCGGCCGAGACACCCTGGCGGATCTCCCAGTAGGCCGAAGTGGTCGTTGTGTTCATCGCATCGTTCGAGAACACGCCGGTGATCGTCCAGGTCTGACTCGTCGGGACGATGAACTCGCCGTAAACCAGGCCCTGCTGGACCGCCGGCACGACGGCGTTGTAGGCCGCATTGCTACCGTCGGGAGAGCCATTGTACCAGAGCGTGCCGGCCCGGCTCGCGCCGGGGGCCGACTCCAGGCAAAGAACCACCACGACCAGGCCGGTCCGCCAAAGACCGGCCGTCGCACGGAACAGACGCGTCGTCATCGATGAATCCTCGTCGTCGAGAGTCTACTCGAATCGTTGCTTATAGTTTGAATAAAATCCATGGATACCATACAATCGCTTCGCACATCAGAATCCCGGTGCCCTCGCTTCTCCGGGGCCGGATCGATCGCAAAGCCGGCCGCCGGGTAAGGCCCTACCGGCGGCCGACACGCCCGGCCCTCGCGCCGGCAGCCAGGGATCAGGCCCGCCAGAAATCGTCGCCGGCGTCGAACGCCCGATCGAGGATTCGGCCCCCCAAGGGACGCGCCCCAACGATCGCCGAGGGGCGAACCCGGGGGGCCCGGGAGACCGCGACGATCGCCGCCGCCGGCGCCGAGGCCGACTTCGACCGGAGAACGACGGTCGGCCTGTCGGGGGCCGG
Source organism: Planctomycetales bacterium (assembly GCA_027449865.1). Lineage (GTDB taxonomy): Bacteria > Planctomycetota > Planctomycetia > Isosphaerales > Isosphaeraceae > JAKAUH01. The sequence goes on along the minus strand of DAIDKV010000207.1, from coordinate 7,387 downwards.
TTCGAGCGCGCCGAGCACGTGCGGGGCCACGACCGTCGAGCCGGCGAAGGCCGTCGCGACTCGCACCAATCCTCGCGGATCGACCGGGATGGGGGTCGTGGAGTTGCCCGCCGTCGCCGTCTCGGCCGCGCGACCGCTCATCTGGAGGCGGTTGACCACCAGCGCCCCGGAGACCTGCGCCGTGCCGCTCATCGACAGCAGGGCGTCCGCGGCGTAGATCGTCCCCGAGAGGTTCACATCGCCCCCGCGGAGCGCGATGACCGACGGGTTGGTCCGGGACTCGAAGAACAGCAGGCCGGCATCGGGCCCGGTCGTCGGGGCCGACAGCCTGACCGCCCCGCTCGTGCTCAACGTGACGCCCCTGTCCGTCCCCTCGGCCGACGGGTCATCCGGGCTCGCGAGGTAGATCATCACACCCAGCCCGGTGAGCGTCGCCTTGTTCGTCACCGAGAGGCCGCCGCCCGCGATGACGTAGACCCCCGGCTGCATCGTCAGGCTCCCCGTGCCGGAGACCTCGATCGAGCCGTAGACCCCCGGCGCGATCTCTCGCGAGCCGGACGAGACGCGGACCGTCGTCGGCGTTCCGGCGACGGACGGGACCGGGATCGTCGCCAGCGGGTCGGGAACGGCCGCGATCCCCGTTGTCGTGGGACTGATGCTCGCGTTTCCGGCCACGTTCACCTTGCCGACCACCCCGACGCTCCCCGCCGTGACGCGCGAGTTCCCGACCAGCGTCAACGCCGGCGACGCGGGCGAGTCGACGATGATCCGCCCCGGGATGTTGATCGAGGCGGCGCCCGACAGGTACATCGTTCCGCTGAGGCTCGGCGCCGGCCGCGTCGCGTTGAGAACGTAGATCGCCTCGACGATCGATTCCGACTGCGTCGAGAAGCTTGTCAGGAAATTCCCGTCGCCGGAATACGTCTCGACGATCGTCTGGAGGCCGACGGGCAGCGTGGTGGTGCTCAGCGAGGCCGACCCGCCCGAGAGGGGCACGCCGCCCGGCGTAAGATCGACGCCCGTCGTCGAGTCGTAGAAGTCGACGGTGCCCGTCGGGGACTGGGCCGGCTGGGTGCTCGGCGCGTTGACCGAGACCGAGGCCGAGAGGTTCACGGCCTGGCCGAAGCTCACCGACGGTGGCGGGGTCGAGGCCGTCGTCGTGGTGGAAGCCCGGCCTACCGTCTGCGGGATTGTGGCGGAGTGGCCAGCATGGAACGAGGCGTCGCCGAGGTAGACGGCCTCGATCGAGTGAACGCCCACCGACAGCGATGTGATGTTCAGCGTGGCGACGCCGGAGGACGAGAGCGGAACCTCGCCGATGTTCTGGCTGTTGGTCGTGTCGAGGAACTCCACCGTCCCCGTCGGGGTGCCCATGCCCGGGGAAAGGGCGCTGACCGTGGCGGTGAAGGTCACCGGCTGGCCGTAGACCGAGACCCCCTGGGTGGACGAGGTGGGCGTCGAGATGGCGGTCGCCGCCGCCGGCCTGAGCACCTCGCTGACCGTGCTCGACTTGCCATCCCTGTCCGTCAGCGTGACGGTGAGCGTGTACGGGCCGAAGTTGTTGTAAGTGTGGCTGAGGATGATCGAGCCGGGGTTGTTTCCGTTCGGCTCGGTGATGAACGGGACCTCCGTCCCGTCCGGCTCGATGAACAACGAGTTGGCGTCGAACGAGACGGTGGTGCCATCGCCCCAGTTGATGGCGACGGAGTCGTGCGGGGCGATGCCTGGCTCGATGAAGGATTCGTTGAGGGTGAACGCCTGGCCGAGAACGGGGATGCCGGCGGGCAGCGAAGCCAGCGTCGGGCCGACATCGACGACCGTCGCCTGGAATGTGCCGGTGCCGACGCCGCCTCCGGCGTCCGTCACCGAGATGCTGACCGGATACTGGCCCTGGTCGGAGTAGGTATAGCTACCGGTGACCGTCCCGATGACCGGCCCGCCCGCTGGCGCCGACGCGATCGCGACCGTGCCGGCGCTGGTATGGCCGTCGCCCCAGTGGATCACCGCGGTGTAGCTGGACGCCGAGACGCCCGGAACGTGGCCGAAGTCCTCGAACGTGGCGTCGACCGCGACCGGGCTCCCCTGATTGACCGTCTGGTCGGGGCCGGCGGTGACGGTCGGGGGGACGTCGAGGACCAGAACCGAGCCGGTCCCCTGGCCGCCCAGGCTGTCCAGAACCTTGACCGTCGCCGTGAAGTCGCCGTGCCTGGCGTAGGCATGGGTGCCGATGACCGTGCCGGCGGTCGGCACGCCGGGGCCGCCGGGGGCCAGCGTGACCGTGCCGTTGGTCGTGGTGCCGTCGCCCCAGTCGATCGTCGCCGCGTAGGTCTTGGCCAAGCCGCCCACCGGGAAACCCGGGTCGGTGAACGCCGCCGAGAGGTTGACCGGAACGCCCGGTGTCTGCGGGACGGCCGGGCCGCCGACGACCGTCGGCGCCACGTCCGTCACCGTGAGCAGGAACGAGCCGCTCGACGAGACGCCGGAGGCGTCGCCAACGTTGACGGTGACGGTAAAGGTGCCCGGATATCCATAGACGTGCCCCAGCGCGATCGAGCCCGGGTCGCCGGGCGTGGCCGGCGCGAACAGGTCGGCGGCCGGGACCGACTGCGAGGCCGTGCCGTCCCCCCAGTTGATACGTGCCGTCTCGCCGATGGGGGCGCCGGTGTCGGTGAAGGTGGTCTGGTCGAGCGTGAAGTTCGCCCCCTCGCCGATGGACCGATTCGGGCCGGCCGAGACCGTGATCGTCGGCGGGCCGACCTTCACCTGGAACGAGCTGGAGCCCGAGAGTCCGTACGGATCGGTGACCGTCACGGTCACGGTATAGGTCTGATTGGCCGCGAAAACGTGGCTCCCCGCGATCGTCCCGGCGGTCGACTGGCCCGCCGGGCTGGTCACGTCGAGCACGCCGGCGGTCGTGGAGCCGTCGCCCCAGTTGATCGTCGCGGTGAGGCCCCACGGCGAATTCGGGAGCGCGAAGCCCGGGTCGGTGAAGCCGACTCCACCGAGCGAGCAGGCCGCGCCCGCGGCAATGGTCTGAATCGGGCCGACCGTGACCGCGGGCGGCCTGTCGGCAACGGTAACATCAACGTATTCGTCGGTATAGGTTCCGTCTGGGGCGGTCAACCGGCCGTGGATGACGAACGATCCCGGCTGCGCCAGCAGGGCCGCCGGGATCGGCTCGGATGGGCTCGCGGTGCCCGCGATCTCGAATTGCCCGTTGTCCAGGAAGTCGTAGCTGTAAGTGGGCGCGGGGGTTTGCGTCAGGGACGGGTTGGGATTCACGAATGTGACGGTCCCGGCGCCGCCGAGGGTGGCGGTGGCCTGGAGTGTCGCGGTCGGCTCGACGGTCAGCGTCGTCGAGGCGAACTCGGTGATGGTCCCGCCGCCGGTCGGGTAGTCGACCTCGACCTGGAGGTCGGGATAGGCGGTCTCCTGAATCCCCAGTGCGACGAGCTGGGCCCAGGTGAGCGTGACCTGGCCGTTCCACACGCCGATGGCCGAGCGGCTCGCCGGGGCGCTCGCGATGGAGGGGCCGTTGCCCTGGCCCTTGAGGTACCAGACGAACTGGGTGGGCGGGCCGGAGGCCGCGGCCGGAACGCCGGAGGCCGTGGCGGTGAGCGTTAGCGACTGGCCGGGAAGGATCGTGTAGGGTCCATCGGCGGACACCGAGACCGCCGAACTGTACGAGACGTTGATGGTCTTGCTCACGGCGTTGGTGCCGTACGGATCGATGGCCGTCGCGGTGATCTGGCGTGTCCCGGCGTCCGAGTAGATGTGCGTCGCCGAGGTCGCCCCGCTCGGCAGACTGATGGCGGAGCCGTCGCCCCAGTTGACGATCCAGCCGGCGATCCCATAACCGACGCCGGCCGGCTCGCCGCCGACCAGGCCGATCATGAACGGCACGCCGACGACGGCGCTCGTCATGGTCGTGATGGAGACGCTCGGAGCCGCGGGTTGGACCTGAAGCTGCCCGAAAACGGTCACCGTGTTGGTGTCGCTGATCACGCGCAGGGCGATCGGATACGTGCCGGGGGCCGTGATCCCCGCCGAGACCAACTGGGCCCACGTCAGGGTCGCGGAGATCGGATACGACGAGCCCGACGCCCCTCCGACGATCGCGGGGAACGCATAGCTGTCGTTGCCCGCCAGGTCGAACGCCGCCGACAGGATGCGCGAATTGGTCGCGGGGGTCGCCGTGGCCGAGAGCGAGACGTTGCCGCCCTCGGTGACGAAAACGTTGCCAGTCAGGTTCACGACCGCGCCGGCGTAGCCCGGGATGCTGCTGATCCCCGTGTAGTCCACCAGGTTGTACCCCTGAACCCCGATTTCGCCGTTGGGGATCTGGGGCGCGTTCCCGATGACCGGGGTGCCATTCGAATAATAGGTGTCGACCGGATTGCCCTGGGAGTCGAACACGAGGACATCGTTCCCGGCGCCGCCGGTGAGCGTGACCGGGGTGAAGCCCGCCAGGGCCGTCCCCTCGATGAGGGCCGTGCTATTGCCGCTCCCGAGGCTGATGTTGATGCTTCCGTTCCCGGCGTAGAGGTTGACCTCGTTGTTCCCGGCGCCACCCAGGATGTTCAACTCGGTGCTGGGAGACGTCGCGTTCACCGAGACCGTCATGGGCCCGATCCCGGTCGAGTCGTTCACCGTCGTCGTGCCCTGAACGCTGGCCAGGTCGATCGAGCTGGCACCGTCGCCCGGGTTGATGGTGAGAGCCGCCGGCGCGGGGTTGGTCGAGCTGATGGTGGGATAGTTCACCTCGCTGACGGTGTTCTGGGCATCGCCCAGGGTCAGCGAGAGCGACTGCATCGACTGGTAACTCACCGAGAGCGACCGCGGCGGCGCCCCGCCACTCGCGATCGGCACGAAGGTGGCCAGCCCGCCCCCGCCGACCCCGGTGCCCGCCGCCGAGGCGACCTCGACCACGTCGCTGGCCGGGTTGACCACCACGGCCGAGGGCTGACCCAGACCGGCGGTGCCGCTGATCACCTGGTCGAGCACCAGACCGCCACCGGGCTGGGTGGCGTAGATCGCCAGAGTGTCGGTCGTGGCGCTCGTGACGTACACGTACTTCCCATCGGTGGAGGCCGCGACCCCGGTCGCGCCGGTCAGGCCCCTCGCCCCGGCGGATCCGTCCTGCAACGTCTGCACCCAGGAGAACTGGTCGGTGAGATGCCCCTGACTGTCCTTCTCTCGGGCCAGGACCGTGAGAGTCCCGGCGCCGGCGCCGGAGCCGGAGCCGGCGCCGAGGACGTAGACGTACGCGTCGTGGGGGCCGACCGCCAGCGAGCTGGCTCCGGCCAGCGTCGTGGACGGAGCCCCGGCGAAGGACGGCGCCCCGTAGACCTGCACCAGCCCGAAGGGGCTCGTCTGCCAGACGAGCAGCACCCCGGCGGTTGGTACGGTGCCGTAGAGCAGCGTGCCGTCCTGGCTAACGGCGAGCCCGCTGATGGGAGATCCGGCGAACGGCTCCTGCGCGATGAACGTGGACGTCTGGGTGGTGGCGTCGACCTGGAACTCCGCGACCCCGGCCGTGCCGCCGATGAAGACCAGGTCGACCTGGTCGTTGGTGGTGTTCGCGGCGTCGGGTGCGACCGCCAGGCTCGTCGGCGTCCCCACGAGCTGGGTTGAGAACGTCGCCAGCGCCGCGGGCAGATAGGTCAGGTCGCCGTTGGCGTTTCGCGAGAAGACGCTCAGGGTCGAGGATCCGAGGACATAGACGGCGTGGCCGTCGGAGGGGCTCACGCCGACCGCGACGGCGCCGGCCAGGCCGGCGATGTTCGGCGCGGTGCCCGCATAGGGCTGGCCGTACTGGAATGTCTGCCGCTGGGCGAGGCTGCCGGCGTCGACGCCGACCAGCAGGCCCTGCGCCGTGTTGACGGCGTAGAGGTTCTGGCCGTCGGGGCTGACGGCGACCGCGTTCAGGCCGGGCACCGCGGCGCCGAAGCTCGGGGCCGACTCCGGCGAAAGCAGGTAGATGGGGTTCGCGCCGGTGACGGCCGAGCCGGTCGCCAGCGTCGTGCCGGAAGGCGTGAAGCGGCCGGCGATCGACGCGGCGATCGACGCCGACGACTGCCCGGCGGGGATCAGGGTGATCCAGACATCGCCAGCCCCGAGGCCGGTGATCTTCTGCTCGCTACCGGTCTCGCCGACCTGGGCGTTGGTGGAGAGCCCGCCCTCCTCCAGGCCGATCGGGGTGCCGGCCGAACCGCCGATCCCCACGCTCAACGCCGGGTTGGCGAGGGTGACGCTCGTGAGATTCGCGACGAGCAGGACATCGTAGCCCGGGAACAACGACAGCAGCGGCTGGTTGTTGCTGTCGACCAGCCCCGAGACGGCGAGCACCCCGACCAGGGCGTTGGACGGCTCCTGGGAGAGAGCCGTCGCGATTTGCGGGTCCGCGGCCTCGAGCTGCGAGAGGCTGACGTTGAGCAGCCCGAAGGTGTCGGCGCCCGCCGCCAGGCCGACGCTCTTCGACGAGGGGAGCGTCTGGTCCGGGCCCGGTATCTGAGGGGTGGAGGCGCCGGCGGTGTTGTACGGATTCTGGCCAAGGGGCTGGGCCCCCGTCAGCGAATGGACATACTTCCCCTGACTTTGGCCCACCCCCACCTGGAGAGGGGCGCCGAGGGCGTTGTACTGCATGAGGACCTGTCCCCCGCTGTTGTGAACGGGAGAGGTGCCAGAGGAGCCGCTGTAGTTACCCCCGCCGCCCGACACATTGAGGGTCGCGGTGCTGAGATCCAGGGCGCTGGCCGCGACCCAGATGGTGCCGCCGCCGCCTCCGCCACCCATCCCGCCGTTGCCCCCGGAGGCGCCCTTGCCCCCCTTGCCGCCAGGCCCGGCCTTGCCCGCCGTGCCGCCGTGCGTCCGGGTGCCGATCACGGAGCTTGTAGAGGTGTTCTTGTAACCGGATCGGCCCTGGCCCCCCGGCAGGTTTGGCAGTCCCGAAGCCCCCTCCGCCTTGATGGTCAAGGCGCCTTCGGAGACGAAGCTCCCCATCGCCTCGATCTTCAGGGCTCCGCCACCGGCGCCACCGCCGCCGCCGGTCCCGCCGTTCCCCCCTGTACCGCCATGGGACCCGCCATAGCCCGGCCTGCCCGTCGAGCCCGATTGGTCGTAGTAGTATCCATCGCCATCGAAGCCGCCGCCGCCACCGCCGCCACCGCCGCCGCCACCGCCGCCACCACCGACCAGGGTGAAGCCGGTCAGGCCGGGATTCATCGCGTACTGGCCCGACCCGCCGGGTCCGCCGCTAAACGGGGGAGTCCTCAGCGCCCGAGTTGTACGACCTGCGTGACCCCGCGGGTCGGCAGCTCGGGCTTTTCGAGCACCGTATCGACCAGGTAGTAGAGCAGTTCGCGGAACTCGGTCGGCTGCACCTCGT